>JAOUPX010000077.1 GCA_029879645.1 Nitrospinota bacterium | reverse complement strand
TTTTAAATTCCTGGGGTCCACCGGAACCGGCTTGGCCCAACCAAAGTGCATGATTAGAAAGAAGACCACACCCATAGGGTCCAGGTGTTTCAGGGGATTGAAGGTTAAACGTCCCTGATTTTTGGCGGTATCGTCCCCCAGCAAATGCGCCATCAGACCGTGAGAATACTCATGAATGGTCAGAGAAATCAATATGATAGGGATTAAAATTATTGTGATTTCCATTTATCAAAAAGTCTCAACTCTTTATTTCAACAGGGAAACGATCGGGATCGGAAAAACAATGAGAACCAGGAAGGGACATCCAGACACCAAAAATCCTTCATACCTTCTTGTTTAAATTTTATCCTAATTTATTGATTTTTCATAACTCTATATATCTCAAAAATTAATCGGCGCTTTAATCGCCTTCCGGCCCTGAAACTTCCTCATCCCCCATCACTCAAACTCAGGTATTCCCAGTAAACAAACTCCAAAACCCCATCCCTCCGATATTATTTCATTACAATAGAGGAGTATGTTAATATAATCAAAGGGTTGTAATCCTTATTTTACAAAGGAAAATGCTTCCCTTCGTTCAAACATCTGTCAAATTCGCCATAAGGGCAATTTATTGTCTGGTAGCAATAGATCCCATGAATTTCGCCAGAACCGGACTGTATTTTCATTAACTGGAAAACTTCATTGACTATGGAAACCGTAGGCCCAATCCTGGGCAACCCTCTATTAATTGCGGCAATAATATTGTTTCTGGCCCTCCTGCCCCGCGCCCTTCGCCAGGGAAATAAAACGACACTCGAAAAAGCCGTAGAACGGTTTGAGAAGGAAGAATTACAAGACACCCCCATTGAAGATGAGGATGAAAATGAGAGAAATATGGAAGCCAGAGGTGAGATTTCCGCTCACTCGATAAAGGACCCCATTTTCAAATCTTCCCCCGACCAGAATAAGGACATAAAGGCACCTGCCCCCGTTTCGGAAAAAAAAGTCAAAATTGTGAAAGAAGGGATACCCATTTCCCATAATGATGAGGCCGAGCCTTCTCCGATTCCGCAGAAAAAGGCTAAAGTCATTAAGGAGGGTTTCTCCATATCTCATAATGAGGAAAAGGTCTCGCCTGCAGAAGACTCTCCCCCACCCCACACTCACCAGAAAAACCGTTCCAGTAAAGCAAAAGAATCTTCCTGGGATGAAGATTTCAAGGGGCGACACGATCAAAACATTGCGGAGGAGGAATCGTCGAGCAATTGGGTGGAGGCGGAAATACCCGGTTTAATCATGGACCCAATTCCGGAAGAAACGACCTCCAAGGGCCCTTCGGTCCAAAAAAAATCTAAGGATATGCTGGTCTTTAAGGCTTCACCAAAGACCAAGCTGAAACAGGCGTCCAAAAAGAACCTTCAAAAACCCAAGAAGCCACCTCCCCCAACCTCCACAGCCATTCCAACACCTCCCAAACCGGATAGCCGATTTGGTGTTGATGAATTCGAAGATTTCCCTTCAGAAGAAAACCTGAGCCCAAAAGTAAAGGACTCGACCACAAAAACCGTTGAGAAGAAGAGCTCCAAACCTAAAGAACCGGCCATAACCGGATGGAAAGCTGACCAGGGGAATAGAAAAATATCAGGGCCGGAGCTGAAACCTGTTGAAATTAAACCCATAGTAGTTTCTCATAAAGATATAGCAAAAAATAAAGATGAGCGGGAGAGGTCGAAATCACCCCACTCACGGGCCGAATTGCCAAAAAAAACGGAACCCGAAATAAAGCTGGAGGTGATTTCGCAGCAAAACGATTCGCGGGGGCCCGAGGTTCAGCCGGCTAAGCCCAAACCGTTTTTCCTCGACCTCAAATACCTGATCGAAGAAGAGTTGGAATCGGAAACTTCGGAGTTTCCTTCAAAGTTATCCCCGGAAATGGTGAACCGCATCGTTACGAAGTTAAACGAGTTGCAGGTTGACTTGGAAAATCAATTTGCGATGCGTACTAAAAGTTCAGGAAACGAAGGTGAATTCCTCGACGTGAAGATGCGAAAAAACCGACTGGACCAAAATTTACCGGCAGTGGAACCGGTATCGAACGATTTTTCAGGCAAGAAAGAAGTGTCGCTGGAGGAATTGGATTCCTTTTTATTCACGACAACACAAAGAGTAAAAAATAGAGAATGAGCACCCGAAATAAAATAATTGCCGTCGGCGGAGGTAAAGGAGGCGTCGGTAAAAGCATTGTGTGCGCCAATATGGCTGTCACGCTGGCGCTGACAGGGCAACGCGTGATCCTGGTGGATGGCGATTTCGGTGCCTCAAGCCTGCACGCGCTTTTGGGAATCAGCTCACCCAAGTATGGATTCCGCGAATACTTCGATCACAGCGGTCTCGATTCCAACGGGGAGGACGCCCTTCTGCTCGATACCGGCATTGCCAACCTTAAATTTGTGAGCGGAGCCGGAGATATACCGGGAAGCGCAGATATCAATATCAAAAACCAGAACAAGGTCATCTCTTATATACAAAGCCTGGAGGCGGATCACATTTTAATGGACCTGGGACCCGGGACCAATTTCCACATTATTGATTATTTCAATATCGCCGGTAAAAACGTGGTGGTGTCTACCCCGGAGATGACCTCCATCCTGAAATCCTTCAGCTTCATCAAGGCAACGCTGTTTCGACGAATCAGCCAGGAATTTAAAAGCAACTCGGATATTCAACACTTGCTGGACCTGTCCAAAAACCCAAAAGCCGCAGAAGAATGTTATGAGATATCTTCTCTTCGCCAAAAAGTGGAAGACCTGCATCCTCAAAAACTGGAGCGGGTAAATGAGATCATCCGGGAGTTTAAACCGGGGCTGGTCATCAACCGCGTTCGACGGCAAAAAGATATTATGATGGGTGACAACCTGCTGAAACTGGCTAAAAAATATCTGGATGTCGACGTCACACTCCTTGGATATCTGATTGAGAGCGACGATGTACGGGACTCAATTGATGAGATGCGGCCCTTTTTAATCAAGGATCCGCAAAGCAAGCCATCGGAGAATATTCAGCGGATTATAGGTTCGTTGACCAACACCAATATACATTTGGTTAAAAAGGACGATAGCATTTACGTGTCCCAACAAATCAAACTTTCCTCCGGATGGGGACAGTAAAGGCCTTACACTATTTAAAGCCAATTCCAAACTCCTTTCCCCAAATAATGTGAAACAGGTCCTCATAAAACAAGGCCAGGTCATTGTGGATGATATTCCCGCCCCGAAAGTGGCACCGGGAAACCTTCTAGTTCGGGTCAAGTTTTCCAGTATTTCTGCCGGCACCGAAATGGGTGTCCTTAAATCCGCTTCCGAGCCTTTATGGCAACGTGCCTTAAAAAATCCCAACGCGGTTAAATCTGCTTTGGAAATGGCGGCCACTCGTGGCTTGGCTCATACTCGTGATGTCATACAAGGAAAACTTTCGGCAGGAAATCCCACAGGTTATTCCGCATCTGGAATCGTCCTTGAAGTTGGAGACGGGATCGAGAATATCCAGCCTGGAGATCGCGTGGCTTGTGCGGGTGCTCAGTGCGCCCACCACGCAGAAATCATTTGTGTCCCTAGAAACCTGACTGTCCCCTTACCTAAAGATCTCAGCCTGCCAATAGCCAGCACGGTAACACTGGGAGCAATCGCCCTTCAAGGAGTGCGGCGCGCTCAACCCACTTTAGGAGAAACTTTCGCAGTAATTGGACTGGGAATCCTGGGACAACTGACCACACAAATGTTAAGAGCCAATGGATGCCGTATCATTGGTGCCGACCTGGATTCCTCCCGGATAGAACTTGCCAAAAACCTTGGATTGGACTTTCACCTTTCCCCTGAAGAAAACAATGATCTCGGGCATATCCAGCGCCTCACGGATGGGCAAGGCGTAGATGGAGTCATTATCACCGCCGCCTCTCCTTCCGATGAAGTGATCTCAAATGCCTTCAATATGTGCAGGAAAAAAGGCCGTGTAGTATTAGTTGGGGATGTCGGACTTAATCTTAAACGCGAGGATATTTTCCCCAAGGAGTTGGATTTTTTCATTTCCACCTCGTACGGACCGGGACGCTATGATCCTCAATATGAAGAAAAGGGATTGGATTATCCAATTGGTTATGTGAGGTGGACTGAGAACCGAAATATGGCCGAATATTTGAAACTGATTTCGGAAGAAAAAATTAATGTTGAGCCGTTGATTCATTCGTCCTTTGAGATTTCCCAAGCCGCTACCGCTTATGAAACTTTGAAGAAGGATAAAGAAAAACCAATGATCGTTTTGCTGTCCTACCCTGAATCCAAGGAAGACGTAAAACCCAACCGCGTCATCCCCAATCCTTCCGCCCGGCCATCAGAATCGGATAAAATCCATATCGCACTTGCAGGAGTAGGAGGATTTGTCAAGGGGATGCACATTCCCAACCTTCAGGCCCTGAGTCGACACTATCAAATTCATGCTGTGTCCAGTCGTACGGGAAGCAATGCTTCTAACACGGCTAAACTGGTCGGTGCGCAATACTGCACCACGGATTATCAGGAAATATTAAATGATCCTAAAGTCGATGCCATTTTAATTGGCACGCGTCATAATCAACATGCCTCCATGGTTATCGAAGCACTGCAAGCCGGCAAACATGTTCTGGTTGAAAAACCCCTGGCGCTGACCCGAAATGATCTGGAGCGGATCCGCAGTTATTATGAAACCAATCAGCAGGCCCCTGTTCTATTAACCGGGTTTAATCGCCGGTTTTCTCCTTTTTCCCAACGCGCTAAAGAAATGATTGAAAACCGAACAAACCCCATAATCATTAACTACCGGATGAATGCGGGCTACATCCCTTTGAATCATTGGGTTCATACGGATGAAGGTGGGGGGCGCAATTTGGGCGAAGCCTGTCACATTTATGATCTGTTCACGTATTTCACCAATAGCAAGGTGACATCCACACAAGCCCGGGCACTCGTTCCTAAAACAGATCATTATTCATCCCGTGATAACTTCGTGGCAACATTGGGTTTTGAAGATGGCTCAGTTGCAACTTTAACCTATACCGCCCTCGGTTCTAACCAATTCCCCAAAGAGCAAATGGAAATTTTTTCGGATGGTAAAGTTTTCGTATTAGATGATTACAAATACTTGGGAATCCATGGCTCAAAGGCAAAAGGAATCACGAGTAAGTTGACCGACAAGGGACACAAGCGTGAACTGGAAGCATTCGCCAAAACTCTGGAAAAAGGCGGCGAATGGCCCATTCCGTTATGGCAACAACTACAAGCAACAGAAATCGCACTCAATGTGGAAGATCAGTTGAGTTAAAAGGTTTATCCCATACCTCTGTGTGCATAATAAAAATACAGCACCTTCGAGATTCCCCATTTATACCTATCTCATTAACCACTAATTTTTGGTTCAACTTATGTGCGGAATTGTTGGAGCTCTCTCCCTAACAAACAGTTCTTTTAAAATTACAGAGCGTTACGTCACCGCCATGAGAGACACCATGATCCATCGAGGTCCCGATGGTTGTGGAACCTGGATTTCTGATGACAAAGAAGTTGGCTTCGGCCACCGGCGCCTGTCCATTATCGATTTATCTGAAGCGGCCGCACAACCCATGTGCAATGCGGATCGGTCACTGTGGCTAACCTTCAATGGCGAAATCTACAATCATGCCGAGATTCGTTCCGAATTAGTAAAGGACGGATTCAATCAGTGGAAAACGGATCACTCCGACACAGAAGTCATTCTCCACGCTTATGAAAGATGGGGAATTGAGGCAATTCACAAGTTCCGCGGTATGTTCGCCTTCGGCCTGTGGGATAACCGTAATAAAGAATTGTATCTAGCTCGAGACCGCATTGGGATTAAGCCGCTGTATTACAGCATTCATCATGGACGACTCACCTTTGCCTCGGAAATCAAAGCCCTATTGGAAGACCCTGAGCAACCCCGAGCAGTTTGTGAAGAAGCTCTTTACCACTACCTTTCATTTTTGACCACCCCCGGCCCGCAAACACTTTTCGAGGGTATACACAAATTGGCCCCTGGAACATGGTTGCGGATCAAGAGCAATGGAACGGTTAAGGAATATAAATATTGGGATGTCCTGGACCATACACAGCCTCTCACCAATGTATCAGAGGAAGAAATCAGCGAGCGTGTATTAGAAGAGTTGCGAACCGCCGTTCAACTCCGGAAGGTAAGTGATGTACCGATCGGGGTTTTCCTTTCCGGAGGTATCGACTCCAGCACTAATGCAGCCTTATTTTCAGAAGGCGAATCGCGACCTATAAACACTTTTTCAATCGGCTACCGGGGAGAATACGAGAGCTATCAAAACGAACTTCACTTTGCCCGTAGCATGGCTAAAAAAGTAGGTGCCGTATATCATGATCGTCTGCTCACTCAGGACGATTTGATCGATTTTCTGCCACAAATGGTTCATTTGCAGGACGAACCCATCGCCGATCCGGTATGCGTTCCTGTGTATTACGTTTCCAAGCTGGCTCGCGATAACGGGGTCACCGTCTGTCAGGTGGGAGAAGGTGCAGACGAATTATTCTGGGGATATCCCAACTGGAAACTATTGCTCGAACTGCAATACAAAAATTCATGGCCAGTGCCCACTTCTCTCAAAAAATTAGGCCTTGCAGGGCTGCGTATGCTGGGTCGGGAGAAAACTCTATATTACGAGTGGCTTCGGCGAGGGGCCAATAAGCTGCCCGTTTTCTGGGGGGGAGCTGAAGCCTTTACTGAGGCGCAAAAGCGAAACCTGCTTTCCGACCGCCTCAAAAACAAATTCAAAAACTTTTCATCCTGGGAAGCAATCAAACCGACCTACGATCGTTTCCGACAAAAAGCATGGGAACAAAAGCCTCTGCAATGGATGAGCTACATGGACCTTAATATGAGGCTTCCGGAGTTACTGTTAATGCGAGTTGATAAAATGAGTATGGGGGCCAGCCTGGAAAGCCGGGTTCCTTTCCTGGATCATAAATTCGTAGAGTTGGCCATGAGTATTCCGGAAAATATAAAAACTCGAAACGGGAACCTGAAATACATTCTCAAAAAGTCGGTTCGGGGACTGATCCCGGATGAACTGATCGACCGCAAAAAACAGGGTTTCGGTGTCCCGATTCACGAATGGTTTCTAGACCAATTGGGAACCCGCGTATCCAGAGAATTAGTTGAGTTTTCGGAGAAGACGGATTTGTTCAATTGCGCCGCGGTGAAGGAAATCATGAACAACAGAAAAACGCCCTTGGCGTGGTATCTGTTTAATTTGGCACTCTGGTGGAAAAAACATTTCAATTGAATCAACAGCCTTTATACTATTAAACAGACTACAGATTAAAAATGGAGATGATTTATGGCTCTGAATGATGAAGTCAGAACCTATTGGGAGCAAGAGGCTTGCGGCACCCAGAAGAAGGTAGTCGGGGGTTTAGAAAAATTTTCCCGCGATTGGTTTGAAAGAGTCGAAAGCCACCGCTATCAGGTTGAACCATTCATACATTCGATAGCTCAGTTTACCCGGCATCACGGAAAAAAACTTCTTGAAGTCGGTGTGGGTGCCGGAACCGATCATTTGCAATGGGCTCGAGCCGGACTCGATTGTCATGGCGTCGACCTTACCGATGAGGGCATTGAAGCCACCCGGCGACGGCTGGAGATTTATGGACTCAATTCTAATTTACAGAGAATAAACGCCGAGACTCTTCCTTTCGAGAACGATTCATTTGACGTGGTCTATTCATGGGGAGTCATTCATCATTCTGAAAATCCTCAGAAAATCATAACAGAAATACACAGAGTCCTAAGAAAGAAGGGTGTCTTCATCGGAATGATGTATGGCCGATACTCTATAGCCTCTCTTAAAATGTGGGTTACTTATGCTCTTCTTAAAGGAAAACCTTGGAAAAGCATTGCAGATGTCATTTGGAACCATATGGAAAGCATAGGAACCAAAGCTTATACGGTTCCTGAACTCAAAAATTTATTTTCGACCTTTAACAATTTTGAAGGAACACCTATAACCACCCCCGCAGAACTGCATAATATGCCCAAGTGGATCGAGCGATTTATACCTTCCTCATGGGGATTTTTTATAGCCATTAACGCTGAGAAGTAATGACTCCTGCTTATTCATTTTTTTAACTATAATTATAATCTGGCCTTAAATATTTTTTCATTATAAGAAAACCAGGCCAAACTTTCTTTAACATTGAAATCACATTTTTAATTTCAGAAAAATATTATGGTTCATTTAAGAGACTGTCCGCGAGGGTGACTGACTCATGAATTCCACACCTAGTCATACATCTTCGGCTAATAAAAACTCTCCTTCCTCCAAGCCAGCCAATTTATTCAGTCTGATTTTTTCTTCGGACATTAGCCGGAATATTCGCGAAACATTCATTACAAAAATACTGGTGATGGCCATCGGACTTGTAACCAGCGTCATCATCACACGCAGTCTCGGCCCCGAAGGCAGAGGAATCTTTACGATGACTCTTATCATTGGAACCATTGGAGTACAAATTGGGAACTTGGGTCTTCATGGATCAAACACATTTTATGTAGCTAAAAATCCATCCATCCTACCCACATTGTTGGGAAACAGTATTTTGATCAGTTTGGTTTTGGGAAGTGTTCTTGTAGGCGCTGGCGCATGTTTCTTTTTCTTCTATCCTGACCTAGCCCCTACTCAAGGATACCTTTTATATTTAGGCCTTCTATGGATTCCACCAGGACTTGCCTATTTACTCATTCAAAACTTGTTAATAGGAATCCAGGAGTTTCACCTATTTAACAAAATCGAATTGATTACCAAAATATCGCTACTTCTCCTAGCGGGACTTATCATTATTTTAAAGATTGATTCGGTTCTTACATTTTACGAATGCACCATTTTCACCCTACTGCTTGGCTTGACATGGTCACTTTGGAAATTCCGTCCCTACTTGTCCCATCGTATCACCCTATCATTATCGATGTTCAAAAGAGGTATCAACTATGGAATAAAATCCTACCTGAGTTGCTTATTTTCTTTTCTTCTTTTAAAAATCGACTTGCTCATGGTTAATGATATCTTAGGAAAAAAGGAAACCGGATGGTATGACATTTCCGTTATTCTAGCTGAAATGATTTATACCTTACCCATCGTGGTCTTCACCATACTGTTTCCAAAATTATGCGCCATGGATAACATTCACGATAAATGGGCATTAACCAAGAGCGTGGGAGCGGTTCTATTAGTAGCCATGGGAAGCATAACCATTGCAATTTGGTTATTAGCGAATCCTATGATCGATGTTTTGTATGGGCAGGCGTTTTTACCTGCCGCCTCAGTTTTCATACTTTTGATGGCGGGGAAATGTGTGGTCTGCATGAATCAGGTTTTGGGTACTTTTTTAGCATCAGTTAATGTGCCTTGGACTGCTATACCATTCGGCTTTTTACTTGTACTCGTCAACATCCAATTAAACCTGATATTAATAGAACCATATGGAATGATTGGCGCCGCCTTAGCGTCCATCATATGCTTTAGTCTGCTAATTCCATTTCATTACTATTATTGCGCCAAATATCTTCGCTCTCAAAACTCTTCAAGCTTATGAGACTGGATAAAATCGCCGTATTCATTGAATCACACAATAAACCTGCCCTAGATTCCAACACACGCATCATACCGATTCAGAAACTAGCCCAATGGGTTAAGTCGGGACATTACTGGCGACACCTATTTCGGTACAAACAATCTATTCTCCTTACGAATAATTGGGAGAACTTGACTGACCCTTTCGGAGTAGCATTGACTGTATACCTCCTCAGCAGGGGGAACGCATTCATTCAGGACATAAACCGAAAGGCCATACCCATCACCCTTCCCCTTTTATTTAAACTTTTCAAAACCTACATCGCAGCCCTTTTCAAAAAGAGAAGTTTTCTGAACCGCAAGCTAGAAGAAATAAAAAAATATATCAAAACCTTGGAATTCAATTCATCCATCAAAACATTGAACCTGACTTACCAGCCCCTTTATTTAAGAACAGATTGCGTGGTCGACTTAAAGAGTGGAGGATCCGTCGGCCATACCGCTGGAATATTAAACCATCTACCCTGTTTTACGAGACCTCCTCTGTTTTTAACCTCCATCCATATCCCAACAGTTAAAGAAAGTATTGAAATGCAACTGATTCCCCCTTCAAGGCGTTTTATGGATTTCAGGGAAATCATGTATTTGGATTACAACGATCATCTACGCAAAACCACTAAAGCTCTTTCAGAAGGTCGCTCTTTTGCATTCATTTACCAACGATATTCCATCAATAATTATTTTGGATTCATGCTGGCCCAAGAATTAAATATTCCATTCATTCTTGAGTACAATGGCTCAGAAATATGGGTAAATAAAAACTGGAGCCAACCTTTAAAATACGAATTTATTGCTGAACAAATTGAAATACTAAATCTGAGAGGTGCTGATGTCGTGGTTGTGGTCAGCCAGACACTAAGAGATCAATTAATAGAACGTGGAATTGATTCCGACAAGATATTAACCAACCCGAATGGAGTAGACCCTGAGACCTATTCCCCTGGTATTGACGGATCAGATATACGGCTTAAATATAATCTGGAAAATAAAACGATTATCGGGTTTATTGGAACATATGAAAAATGGCATGGCGCTGAAATACTGGCTCAAGCTTTCGGATTGCTCATTCAAAAACATCCTTGGTATCGTGATCATACCCGCCTGTTAATGATAGGCAATGGCCCCACCATGCCTCAGGTTGAAAGGGAGCTAACTGCTTACGGCATCACACAAGAATGCATACTGACAGGAATTGTCCCCCAAGAGGAGGGACCAGCGCATATGGCGGCATGCGATATTTTGGCCTCACCCCATGTGCCCAATCCGGATGGCACACCCTTTTTTGGGTCGCCCACGAAACTGTTTGAGTACATGGCCATGGGAAAAGGAATTGTGGCTTCCGATCTCGATCAAATAGGCGAAGTCCTTGAGCATGATCATACCGCCTGGTTGGTTACACCGGGAAGCGCCGAATCTTTAATGCATGGCCTGAAATTTATGATTGATAATCCAGATATTGGCAAACGTATGGGTGAAGCCGCGCGAAAAGAAGTCATCTCCAAATACACATGGAAGGAACATACGCGAAAAATTATCGAGAAATTAAAGGAGCGTTGTCATTGCGATTGATACAAATCATAAAATCGATACTTTCCCAGCCATTCCAAATCCTTCTGAAGAAAATCCTGAGATTGATTTATCGTCGATGGCGGTCGCACGTTGCCCAAAAACTGGATTATTTATACCCCACCTATACTCAAAACTTATCACCAATATCCGGACCCCTTGTCACTTGCATAAAAAAACAGGCACAGAATTCCCTGTCAATAAACTCAGAGCAATTACTGTCGCTCACTGAACTATACCTGGATCATACATTTGACGTGCTGGGTTCTGGCTGGGTTCAGGTCCGACACGGCATGAACTGCCGGGGCTTGGAAGATTATCAATACATAATGGAATCGCACGTCCCTGAGAATTTTGATGGGGCATGTCTGAATAGACTAATTAACGCTTCAAATAAAGGGTACTCCAAAAAAATATGGAAGCTGATTCACAACAATTATATTCCCATCGATTGGCAGCTGGATTTCAAATCCGGTTATCGATGGCAGGAAAAAACTCCTTCTTCATTTTGCTCTCCCGCTCCCTTGCCTGGGGTTGACATCAAGGTTCCCTGGGAATTGTCACGCATGCAGCACCTAACGCAACTGGCACGGGCCTATAGTTTGGCCGTAAACGGAGTGAAAGGCGCATATCCGCCAGAAAAATATTCCAATGAATTCAGAAATCAGATTCTGGATTTCATTTCATCCAATCCTCCACGATTCGGTGTCAACTGGCATTGCCCAATGGATGTCGGAATACGGGTGTCCAACTGGTTGGTGGCCTACGATTTATTCAAAGCTGAGGGAGCCTCATTTGATGCAAATTTTGAACAAGCTTTCAAAAATTCCGTGTATGATCACGGTCTTCACATAATCCAAAATTTGGAGTGGAATCCAACTCTAAGAAGTAATCATTATCTCGCGGATATTGTCGGCCTCCTGTTCGTCTCCGCTTATCTTCCCCGAGCTCCGGAAACAGACAGCTGGCTGGCTTTTTCCATCCAGGAATTCATCCAGGCCATGGAAGAGCAATTCCATCCTGACGGTTCCAATTTTGAAGCCTCAACCTGCTACCACAGGCTTTCCTCGGAAATGATGATTTATGGAACTGCTCTTATTCTGGGTCTCAGCCAAAACAAGAAAAACGCCCTGAATGATTACGCCCCTGTTTCAATACTTTCTGGTCCGAAGCATCAAAAAGCCCCACTACCATTTTTTCCGGTCCCAGGGTTGGATCAAGCAAGCCCCCTGCCCCCGATTCATTTTGAAAAGCTGGAACGAATTGCAGACTTCGCCCGCGCCGCCATCAAACCAAATGGACAGTCAATACAAATTGGTGATAATGACAGCGGAAGATTTTTAAAGTTGCTTCCAAATTTCCACGCGGTTGAAATAAATGAAATTATTGCATTGCATCGAAATCTACGCAACTATGTCGCACCTGATTCGGTAACTCAATATTGGGTCGAAGATCACTTGAATCATTCGCACTTAATTCAAGCTATTGATACTTTATTTGGAAAACCGTCTTCCACTTTAGAGTCGATCAGCCTAGAGGGCCAAGTCCTACTGAACCTGGCCGGTGGAAAAACGATTTCACCCTTCAGAAAAAAGGATTCATGTTTTGCAATAAATAAATTTTCATTTGGCGATGAACGCGCCTGGAAAACTGGAAAGAAAAAACTGGACGACCTTCCTGCAGAAAAGTGTCATACCTACGAAATTTTTGCCGACAACCATAGCATAAAATCCGGCATTAAGACCTCATGCTTTCCCGATTTTGGATTGTACCTGATCGTTTCGGAGAAAATGTTTTTATCAATTCGTTGCGGGCCAGTGGGCCAGAACGGCAACGGAGGCCACGCGCATAACGATGCCCTGTCTATCGAACTCCAAATCGACGGCACCGATTATATTGTCGACCCTGGTTCCTATCTCTACACGCCGCTACCGGACATCAGAAATGCTTACCGATCGGTAAAGGCCCACTTCGCTCCCTATATCGACCAAAGGGAACCCAATCCAATCGACCACAATCTGTTTCAAATGAGGGACCGGGCACAGGCTCAATGCCTTTATTTTGGAGACCATGGTTTTATTGGAATGCATAAAGGTTATGGCTCGCCCGTTTACCGTCTCATTCAGGTGGAGGAGGACAAATTGATCATCAAAGACGGCATCGCTGGCCCAGAAAAGCTGGCCTTACTGGACCCGCTCAACCCCACCAATGGCCTCTCCTTTTCCAGCGGGTATGGCATCCAACTTTCTTAATTAAGGCCATCCTTTGGCTTTATACCCACTAACTGATATCATATGATCATCCAGCAACTCTCCCAAATCGATTCTATGAGCCCAGCAATAAAAACCAATTTGGAATACTTAAATCAGCTAGCCCTGCGGGTGGGGAGTTCTCTATATATTGTCGGCGGAACGATCCGTGATCATCTCCTTGAGAAATCCTTCTCAGATTTTGACTTTACTTCGCCAGACGCGCCGGATATAGCTCGCCAATTTGCCAATAAAACCGGATACCCTCTTGTCCCGCTGGACGATACCCCTGATCACGAAACCTGCAGGGTGGTTATGGACCAGAATCTATATTTCGACTTCACCACACTTCAGGGGAAAAACATTCAAGAAGACCTGGCTCAACGCGATTTCACAATCAACGCCATGGCTATACACCTGGAAGATTTCATTAATGGAAAATTCAACATCATTGATCCCTTTGATGGCAAAGGCGACCTTGAAAACAATATCATTCGCCTGGTTTCAGAGCAGGCTTTTGAATGCGATCCATTACGATTGCTTCGCGCATTTCGTTTTGCCAGTACTTTGGAATTCGATATCGAGCCAGAAACCCTTGATCATATTCGAACCCATCGAACCCTGCTTGGCAAAGTCGCGCATGAAAGAATCACTTACGAGATTCTCCTTTTATTTAGCGCCCCCCGGTCCCCGCTCAGCCTGATGGATTCCACCGGTTTGATCGATGTCCTGTTTCCGGGCATTGCAGATTTAAGAAAGGCATCGGGCCATCAGTCCGACATGACCCAATGGGACGACACTCTAAATGCTTTTAACCAACTGCAAGATCTTTTGCTTAAACCAGACCGGTTTTTGGAGGCACACGCTCAATGCATCAAAGATTATATTTCTAAAGATAATCGCTACGCCTTATTAAAGTGGTCAGTATTGATGCGATCTTTAATGACGAATGCGGCCTTCGATGCCACTGAATCTCTCAAAGAATTCAGACTGAGCAATACCGCGATCCAATTTATCTGCCGAACTCTTAAATTTTCCGAGATCGTTCTTTCAGGATCCCGCAGTACCGGAGGTGGCTTCAAGGAGGACTCGACGGTTTACCAATTCATTCACCGAAGTGGCAATACAATGATTTCCTCATTATTACTGGCCCTGGCCGTTCAATTGGGAAATCAGGAGGATATTAAATATTTTATTCCCTTGATCAATCGAATCCTCAATTTTCATATCGAAAAATATTTGCCCGCCAGAGACCGCCCCTCACTCATGAACGGCGATATCCTGAAACATAAATTTCATCTGACACCTTCGCCCCGGTTCAGGTTCATCCTAGAAAAAGTGGAAGAAGCGCGGGTTTTGGGTATAATCCAAACCTCTGAGGAAGCCGAGCGCCTGGCAAATGAGTTGATCACATCACCCATGGAGTTGCGCGAATGACCGTCCACTACAAGAACAGCAAATGGAATGATAAAAAAGTCATCATCGGCGAATCGGAATTGAACCCCGACCAGCCAACACGGCTGTTGATCGGATTTCACGGTGCCGACTCGACGCCGGAAAACATGCTGATTCACGGCAACAAACTGAAACTGAGCAACACGGTCTTTGTTTATCCTGAAGGCCCCACCGATGCAGGAGAGGGGCTGTGGAGCTGGTGGCAAGATGGGCCGCGCCAAAAGGAGGCTGTCAGCAATTTTCTGGATTATACGGCTCAGGTGGTCGACCAGGCCCACAGTTACTTAAAACAGTCCACCGACCAATATCCCAATATCTGCATGTGGGGATTCTCCCAGGGCGGCGCGGCGGCGCTGGTTTATTCTCTGTTAGGGTCCCATCCTCTTCACAAAGTGGCCTCGGTATGCGGTTTTCTCCCGGAAATCCCCGACGATTGCCCCAAACAGATTCACAACACCTCTATCTTGGGAATTTACGGCCTAAATGACGAAGTCATTCCCTCGTTTCTGGCCGAATACGCCCTTGAAGAGCTGGAGGGCCAGGGTCATCGTCTCACCAAAAAGGAGACCGCTCAGAACCACGAAGTCAATGCCGACAACATTGCTGACCTGGCGAGATTTTTTGATTCAGATTGAACCCTCCCCCCTCTATTTCCGAATATTCTTGACAGTCCATAGCCTTCTGATATGCTGGCACACAAGTAAATTATTCCGCGTTCAGATGTAAGGAAAGACGGTGTAA
>JAOUPX010000161.1 GCA_029879645.1 Nitrospinota bacterium | reverse complement strand
ATTAAACGATTTAAAGTTTGTCTCACTCCCGTATTTCCTGCTATGAATAAAGCATGATGCATGCCAAAATTTAAGACTCAAAAATCAAGGAAGCATAACTATTTGATTTTAAATAGCTTAACTCCGATTTTAATTTTATATTAACAATAATTGTATGTCTATAAACAGCGATATTTACACTTTAAAGCACACTGTCAAACATTTTATTACAATTATCCATACACTCATAATGGAGTTAAGTATTTTTTAAGCCTCTCTCCGTTATCTTGATACTTTTTTTGGACTTTTATCTAAGGAGTAGTACGAAAACAGGAATTAAGGGGATGGAATTGAACAATAGGGTTTACCTAAGGTCACAAAGTGTGATCCTTTTCGGCCTGTAACCCTATCATAGAAACCAAGGAAGGAATTAACGTTATGGATATCCCAACCTGTGTAAAATTTAAATTGCTAATTAAAATTAATAGAATGCAGACCCAATACTGAGCCCGGTCTAAACAGACAAAGCAGAAATTCGATCTTGTATATTCACTCTTTCATGATATCCAAGATAGAGAAGTCCGTCTGCCAGGGAATAGTTGTGAGGAAAGGTCATAACTTCGCGGCTGATTTTCTGCACCACTTCCTGATACACCTCGGTGCCCTGCTCCGCGTTCAGCCCTTCCTTAACCTTATACGAAAATCCCAGGGACAAATCATGGTGAGGCGGATTGGTTAGATCGTACACCCCCCATTCTTCCGGATTTTTGGCAAGAGGCGTTCCTTTCTCCAGATCAAACTGGGAAGCAATACAAGAAAAACCTGGTGAGTCAAGAATCGCCTGATTGTTCATTACGAAGTTCACAGAATCCATGACCTCGTCGCGGGTCTCGGTGGGAAAACCGACCAAGATATAAAAATGCATGGAGATGCCGATGCGGATGCACTCTTCAACCGTTTTGTCGATGACTTCAGTGGGACAGCCCTTTTTCATCGAATCCAACACACGCTGGTTATAGGATTCCATACCAAAGATAAGCTTGCGGCAACCCGACTTGTAAAGCGTCTCCATACGATTATCACGCAGGAGGCTCTTTTCAAATTTCAATTCGCCGGTCCATTGAACGTCTACCTTCTGCTCGACCAGCTTCTCGGAAAATGTTTTGAGAAAATTGATGGGGAGCGCTTCATCGGTGAAGAAGAAATAATTACAACCGTACTTTTCCTTAAGATTTTTAAAATCCTGCACCACCGTTTCGGCGTAACGCACGTGGAATTCCATGTGATCGAATGGAATGGAACAAAACGCACATTTTTCCCAGTAGCAACCGCGCGACCCCATGACCGGCAGAACCCGTTCCGGAGAAAAATACAGATCGAATGGCATGCCGTCAAAATCCGGGGTCGGCAAGGCATTCAACTCTTCCTTGGCGAAAGGCCGGTTAACCCTCACCTCATCGCCATGCTTATAAACGAGATTCGGCACCTGTGACAGATCGCCATCACCGCGCAGATGCTCCACCAGCCGAAGCAGAGGGGTCTCACCCTCGTGGACAATAAAGCTGTCCACGAAATCGAACAACGGCGAGCCTTTTTCAAGGACGTCCACCAGCTTGGTGAATACACTACCGCCGACGGTGACATGAATTTCCGGCCGGGCTTCTTTAACCAGATGGGCGAGAGTCAGGCCTGGAATTATCTGTTCAACGGACGTAATGGAGATTCCCAGGATGTCGATATCTTCTTTAAGAATGTCGGGAACGTAGTGCTGTTTGTACAGGTCATAAAAGAAGTTCTCTTCAGGGTGCCTGAAGGAATCAAGAATATCCTGAGTGGAGTACGGTGAAAATCTCAATTGACTGCCGATCACCGTCAATTGCGACGGGTAGTAGGAAGCCAGAATATTATCCAACCAGACATCGATGATTTTCAGCGCTTCCATGTAACGATCGATCTGATAGAACTCTTCGGTGCGGAGAACGGTTTTTGCACCATCGATCTGATCTTTCAAAGCCGGGACGATTTCCTCCGCCTCGCGCAGTTTCTCAAACTTCTCTTTTTCAAAATCGGTGAGAAACGGTTTGGATCCGAGTTGATGAAGGTTTTTAAGAATTTTGTCATACAGCGGCTGGGTATTTTCCCATGAACACAGATGGTCCAGGAGTTCGATGGCGAGGTCTCTCTGCTTCACATCCTCAATGCCGTTCTGATGCAGAAAACCTTTCAGGGCTGGAAGGCTCAAATAAGGTTGGGATGGATGCCAGGACGATGGAAAGACAAGATAGATCATTTTAAAAAGTCCCCTGAATCAACCCGGATGTTACCGGGATAAGGTATCAAAAATTTTACTGGGGTTTGGGGGCCATAAATACCAGAATGACCAAAGGCTCCTGCGTATGGTTCACTACCCCGTGCACCTCTCCGGAAGGAGCCATTGTCATATCTCCGACCGTCAGTTCCTTTTCTTCGGACCCGACAGTAATGCGGCCCTTCCCTTCCAACAGATAATATATTTTATCCGACCCCTCATGAGCATGCACTTTCTGGATCTGGCCGGGCTCGAGACAGTATACATCACAAAAAAAACGGTCCGTGTCGAAAAGGCTGACCTTATTCATTTTCTCCGACTTAAACTGCACCTGATCGCTGACTTTAACAACTTTCATATTGAGTTGAACCCTTTCGATAGCCGACGGTAAATTTGAGGACCGTAAATCCCTTTGAAATCATAGAGATCAGGCGATTCTATCACAGTGGCGGTAGGCATCAAGCAAAATGTAGAGGCGGCGGGAGGACCAACGGATAAGCAGTTGACTTCCCTTTTGGAATCCTCTATTTTAAATTTTCCAGCCAAATGGAGCGGGGGTTGTCCGGCAAAGCGGACATACCAAAGATCATGTTATCATTGACTTTATCTTCCCCGTGGTACAGTAATGAAAAATATCGGAGCGTAGCGCAGCCTGGTTAGCGCACTACACTGGGGGTGTAGGGGTCGGAGGTTCAAATCCTCTCGCTCCGACCATTTTTTATCACTGGTAAATCTGGCTTTCCATCCTATAGAAATAAACACTTCTTCGCCCGCACGGCAGTTCAATCACTAGCGTCCCCCCCGTGTTCACTGACAGGGCGGTTCATTACCCTGACTGGATTGAATCCTTTCTATAGAGAAAGGTGTTGACGGAATAACCGGCTGGGGTTAGCTTTCAGCAGAGGCCCTACTATTCCATCAATATCCTTCCCGGGGCCCATAAAATTATATTTTATGGATACCATGCCTGGCCTTTTGAGGAACAATAAGAGATTTGCATTGAGAGGAACCCTTCTGATTGGGATAATTGCTTTCCTCCACTTCCTGCCCACATCTGCTGCGGCTGTAACCAATGATGTGGTATTGAACCTTCCGAATACGGGTGTGACCGTTCTGCTGAATAATAATTCTGATTCCTTAATTCTCCATCCGGATATGTCCACAGCGATTGCGGTAGGCGATATCGACAACAATGGTATGGATGATGTCATAGTCAGCTTTCCCGCCGGAACCGGTCCCAACGGCAATGGCGGCACCTATATCTCCCGGAACCTGGGTCCCTTTGATTTGCTGGATACCCGGAGCGCAGAACAAATAGTTGCCGGCAATTTCGATGGAGTCGCCGGAGATGACCTCCTGCTCGATTTCGGAGTGGATGGTCTGAAATCCTATTTAAACGATACCATCGTTTCCCCTCTTACCACGGAGTCCCCTTTGGTAATGAAGGTGGGTGACGTGGATAATAGCGGACAGGATGATGTTGTATTATCGTTTTCCGCTTTCGGCACGGTACTGTTTTCGAATTTCGCCACCGCTTCGGTCCTGGATCCCAGTCCGGCGGATGTGCTGGAGATGGGCGACATCGACGGCAATGGGGAAGATGACGTTATGGCGGCCTTTGCTCCCGGTAAGGGTCCCGGCGGAACAGGGGGTTTGTTCTTCTCACGAAATCAGGGGCCCCTGTCTCAGTTGACGACCATGCAACCCCTGCAGGCAACTGTTGGTGATTTCGACGGAACAGGTCAGGATGACCTGGTGTTGGATTTTGGCGGGACCACAGGACTTTATCTTTACCTGAATGACTCCAGTGCCATGTTTCTGACCACTCTGCCCCCAACAGCGATGGCCTCGGGAGATTTGGACAGCAGCGGTAAGGACGATCTCGTTGTATCGTTTAACGGAGTTGGAACAATTGCCTTCAAGGATCTGACTACCGTAGAAATATGGGATCCGGCAACGGCGCTCGACTTGGCTACCGGAAATGTGGGTTGTACTGAGGGGAACGTAAATGCATGTTACACAGGCCCTCCAGACACAGAGGGAGTGGGAGAATGTATAGCAGGCACTCAGGTTTGCTCAGGAGGATTACTTGGATCCTGTTCAGGTGAAATCCTGCCGGATGTTGAAACCTGCGATGGTCTCGACAACGATTGCGACGGCACCGTGGACGAAGGCAACCCGGGCGGCGGCGGTTCATGCACTACCGGTCTGTTCGGTGTGTGCGAACCCGGAACGCTCATGTGCACCGCCGGGGGTCTGAGCTGTCAGGCCACCATCTCGCCCTCGGCGGAAACCTGCGACGGTCTCGATAACGATTGCGATGGCACCGTGGATGACGGCAACCCGGGCGGCGGCGGTTCATGCATTACCGGTCAGTTCGGTGTGTGTGAACCCGGCACCCTCATGTGCACCGCCGGAGGACTGATCTGTCAGGCCACCATCTCGCCCTCGGCGGAAACCTGCGACGGTCTCGATAACGATTGTGACGGCGTGGTCGACGAAGGCAATCCGGGCGGCGGAGGTTCATGCACTACCGGTAAGTTCGGTGTGTGCGAACCGGGTACGCTCCTGTGCACCGCCGGGGGTCTGAGCTGTCAGGCCACCATCTCGCCCTCGGCGGAAACCTGCGACGGCCTCGATAACGATTGTGACGGCGTGGTCGACGAAGGCAATCCGGGCGGCGGAGGATCATGCA
>JAOUPX010000076.1 GCA_029879645.1 Nitrospinota bacterium | reverse complement strand
CGGGCCAGCTGATTGAAAACCGTCCGATTTTAAGCCCGGCCCTGTTCTCTGGAAAACAAAAGCTGGCCTATCAATATGCCTCGGAAATTCCCAAGGTCATCGACAGCCTGTTTTGTTACTGTTACTGCAAAAAAAACCATAACCATAAAACCCTGCTGACCTGCTTCACCAGCACGCATGGATCCAAATGCGACGTCTGCATGGATGAGGTCATTTACGCCTACGGTTTATATCAGGATGGTCAAAGTCTGGACGATATCGTGGTTGCCGTGGATAAAAAATTCTACCGCCCTGAAAAGAGACACCTCTAATTGCATATGGAAGAAGCCATACAAAAGAAACCGGTTCATATATTCATCCCGTTCGCCGTCCTGGTGACCGTCCTGTTCTCATTTTTGATCACGGCGATCAACAAGGTCGAATTGAAACCGTTTGAGGTCGAATATCCGGCGGAAGCGTTTATCGCTCCTAGCTTCAAACTGCCTTCACTTTCCGGCGGCACGGTCGATCTGAAAAGTTATCGTGGAAAAGTGGTGTTCATCAACTTCTGGGCCACCTGGTGCGCCACCTGCAAAGTGGAAATGCCTTCCATGCAAAAGGTGTATGATCAATTCAAGGATAAAGGTCTGGAAATGCTGACCATCAGCGTCGACAAGGACCAGAGCCTGATTCAACCGTTCATGGAAGAATACAAACTCACTTTCCCGGTCCTGCTCGATCCGGAAAGTGAAGTCGCCAAAAAGAATTACAAAACAACCGGCGTTCCGGAGACTTTCATCGTCAACAAGCACGGCATTATCGTGCACAAGGCCATTGGTCCCCGGGACTGGGCGACGGATGAAGCCATCGCCGCTTTCGCTCAGTTGGTGGATCAATCCTGAAATGAGAAATTTCAGCTTCCTGATTCTCATCGCATTAATGCTAACCGTTGGCCCCGCTTCTCTCTGGGCACATGGCGGAAGTCATGACGCCCCCGCAACAATAAAAGAAGAAACCACACTCCCAGAGCTTCCCGAAGAAACCGTTGAAAGAGATACCACCCGCCCGGGAGTGGTGGATTACGGAATGGACGATTCCATCGAATCCCTGGGAATGGAAGAGGTCGTAGGCGATGGTCCTCTTTGGGGCGAAAACCAGGAAGTTCTTCCATTAAATGAACCACCGCTCGATGCTGACAAAATGGCAGGACATGAAGGCCACGATATGTCAAACATGAAGCATGTCGAACCCGCCGAACACCAGTGGGTTGCCACTTCTCAAAAGGGATATGGCTGGGCGGCAGCCCTGACTGTACTTTCCGGCCTGGTGTTCGGATTTTTGACTTTCAAACGGCCGTGTGAATAATCTCCGGCCCCTGGCCGGACCAACCGAGGCGGATATGCCCAACGGACTCCTCCAGACTGTCAAAGACCGGCTCGGATTCGGCGCCCTCGAGTACGAGGTTCCCGAACATTCCAACTCATTTAAATATTCCCTGGGAGGGATGACGCTCTGCGCGTTCTCGCTTCTCGTGGTCAGCGGAATCCTGCTGGCCCAATTTTATGTGCCCGATCCCGACCGCGCCAACTCCAGCGTTCATTACCTGGTGGATCAGGTATGGCTCGGCTGGTTTCTGCGCGGCATTCATTTCTGGTCGGGCGATGTCTTGAGTATCACCCTGCTCCTGCATATGATCCGCGTGGCATTCACCGGATCGTACAAGGCCCCGCGCGAAATCAACTGGTATGTCGGCGTGGGTTTGCTGGTGATGATGATCGGCCTGCTGTTCACCGGCACCGTGCTGAAGTGGGATCAGGAGGCTTATGAGGCGCTGGCCCACTTCACCTGGGTGGCGGATGGAATGGGTATTCTCGGCCTCCCGCTCACCGAACGGTTTGCCCAGGGCGTTCCCCTGTTGAACCGCATCTATATGTGGCACATTTCCCTGCTCCCCCTGCTCACAGTGCCGCTGATCGGCTTGCACCTGTTTTTCATCAAGCACCACAAACTTTCCCCCCTTCCGGATCAATCCACGGACGCCAAGCCCATTCGCTTCACCAATCACCTGGCCTATCTGACCCGGGCGGGAGCCGGCATCTTTCTATTGATCTGCTTGCTGGCGTTGACCATCGCCCCGCCCCTTGGGGAACCACCGGTGGCGGGAATGGAAGTCACCAAACCGCCGTGGCAATTTGTCTGGCTGTATGCACTGGAAAACCTGTGGGTGCCGTTTCTGGTTGTGGCTCCATTGCTTGGCATCCTGTTCCTGCTGGCGGTGCCGATTATCGACCGAGGACCGGAGACGCACTGGAAAAAACGGCCGGTCGCCACCTGGGTGCTGATCGCCTGCATCGTTTTGTCCGTCGCCCTTATCCTGTGGGGCAAATTCACCACCATGACGCACAGTATGTGACCCGGACCACACCACCTTCAGCGGTGTGGTGCTGGACAGCGCCCAAACGGCGATTCCCGGTGCTACAATAAGCATAGTCGGTACGGCCGTCACCGGCACAACCGACGCTGAGGGCCAGTTTCTATTAACAGGAGTACCTGTGGGACCCATCACCCTCCACATCGACCCGACCACCAGCCCCCGGCCGGAGACCTTCCCCTCGCTGGAGTTCGAGATCGTCACTATTTCCGGCGTCGACAACACGCTGGGAATGCCGATTATTCTCCCTCAAATTGATAATGATATGGCCAAACTTGTCGGCGGCAATGGGGAAACATTCTTGGAAAATGCCCTTTATGGAAGAGCAGGCTCTATTTTAAGGGCTTATGAAAAAGCAATTTTAAAGATTTATGCTCAAGCATTTTTTTCTGAAGTGCGCTTTGAAGTATCAGAGGATAATATTGAGTTTAAACCGGTTGTGAGTCATTCTGACGACTTTGTATGGCCTGGACATATAGTTTATGATTTTGAGAAGGACGGGGACAATAAAAGATTTGTTAGAAATAAATCGAAAAGCGTATCACAAAACTCGAGCGGACCATTCCCGGGATTTTTGCTGCCAACAGGAGGCGACCCCCCATTCACATTTGGTCCTTCCACAACCCATAAATGCGTTGCGGATGTTAACTGCGCCACTATTGCAAGTCAACAGTAATAATCTTGAGGAAATGAAATATGAATAGAAAGCAGGCTATCGCTATTAAAGTTTTCCTTGCCATTTTATTTCTGTGGATTCATTCAATTATTCCTCCGGGGATATTAGGCCAACCCATTGAGCAACCTATTCCAAACTCAAAAGGACCCATTGTGGAGGGCATTAATAACAGCACCGATAACCAAAAGAAGGAGCTGATCAGAAAAAACGCTAAATATGGGCAGGGTTTTTTAAAATTCAATGGACGGTGGGAATTGATAGATGAGATTGGAGAACCAGACATCGCGTTGGCCTGGGCTATGTGGGAGAAGGAACCTTTACATTCAAAAATTATTGATGTCTTAGAAAAAGTATTTCCTAAAGCTGCTGACGATAAGGTCCGTTTTCAAATTGCCTTGCTCCTCTATCGCTATAAGCGAGAACCCGGGAGAGATTTTTTGATAAAGCTTTTAAGGGAAGAAGGAATTCATCTGGTTGCTGTAATTCTAGCGGAAAACAACGAAAGAGAGGCCCTGGAAGATCTTTTGAAACACTTTGAGAATGTAGAATTCAAGGATTTTAAAAAGAAAATATCAAAGCGGTTTATTTGGAATCTTGGGCGGTTTGGATTTAAGGCAGATAAAGTTTTGGAGAAAGGTTTTCTTAGAAGAAGTCAAAGGTCGGATTACCTGGTGGCATACTGTCTGGGTGAGCATTCAATCAAAGAATTCGCTAAAAAATCTTTAAATGCTCTATCAATTGACATGACAGCTTCACGGTCAACACGTCAATTAGCTGCGGCGGCATTGTTGAGTTTTAATCCTAATAATACCACTGCTAAAAAGCATATCTTAGAGTCTATCATATCAAGCCAAGACTATTTAGGTTTTAAATGGTTTCCGGTCTTGCAAGTGATCGCACGCCATAAAATTGAATTAAATCGCGTCTCGAGAGATTTTGAAGAGATCATAAGGTCAAAGTTAGAAATTGCAGGAAGCTATTCAGATGAATTCATAACCGATCTAATTCGATTTTTGTTGAAAATTGGGCACAAAAACTCAAGTTCTCTAGCCTTGGAGTTTCTTGAAAAATTCTGGAAGGATAATAGGTTTAATCCTAACTATAAAATTGCTATTGCTCTAGCCCTTGTTGCATCAAACGATAATCAAGAGATAGATCGCCGCTTAAACGCTTTATTCGGCAAAGGGACGGCTCAGGCCTATAGGAATATAAGCATGTTAAATTCGATTCCTTCGGAGCTTTTACCAAAAATATCAGTATTTGCTTTTTCAGGAGATCGTTATATCCAGCCGAATCAATTTTTGGAACAACCGAATACCGTCGAGCTTGGAAAATATGATTACTGGAAAACCCAACAACAAAAATTTAAGAGCAAACTTTAATTATGTTTTTTGTATTGGTGGAAGTTTCATATAACCCTAATATAAGGTCTTTGAAAAATGCGGCATAGACCAATACATTCGGCTATTTTTTGTTTTTTGCTTTTATGGTTGTATCCTGCGGGGATTTACGGTCAAACCTTATTCCCTCCTCCATATGTTTTGGATGAGAACTGTGTAGCCACGGCAAATAATATTGCCGTGACGGTGAATCCCAATGGGACATTCTCACTGAGCGGTCCGCTGCCGCTGGGGCAGTACCGGGTGCGGATCGTGTGCGAGCGGACGGAGTTGTGACCCGGACCACACCACCTTCAGCGGTGTGGTGCTGGACAGCGCCCAAACGGCGATTCCCGGTGCTACAATAAATATAGTCGGTACGGCCGTCACCGGCACAACCGACGCTGAGGGCCAGTTTCTATTAACAGGAGTACCTGTGGGACCCATCACCCTCCACATCGACCCGACCACCAGCCCCCGGCCGGAGACCTTCCCGCCGCTGGAGTTCGAAACCGTGACCATCGCCGGAAATGAAAACATTCTGGGGCAGGCCATCATCCTGCCGGAGATCGATATGCCCAACGCCAAAATAGTCGGAGGCCCCGGGGATGTGGTGCTGTCGATGAAAGGCGTGCCGGGTGTGGCCTTGAAAGTATTCGCCAACTCAGCAACGTTCCCCGACGGTTCCAAAACGGGGATGTTATCCATGAGCCAGGTCCAGCTGGACAAAGCACCCATGCCTGCGCCTCTGGGAACCGTTGCCGTACCGGTGGTGTGGACCCTGCAACCGGCGGGTGTGGTGTTCGATCCCCCGGCACAGGTCACACTTCCCAACAGCGACGCCCTGCCGCCGGGAACCCTCATCGACCTGTTCCAGTTCGATCATGCCCTGTTTCTTTTCACGAACGTCGGCAAGGGAACCGTATCCGAGGATGGACTCACCGCCGTTTCCGATCCCGGATTCGGCATCACCCGAACAGGTTGGGGTTGCGGGGCGAGAACGGTTTCAACAGGAGGAGGTAAACGTTGCGTTGAAAGAGACACCTGTAAAAATTGCACAACAGGAGAAACTAAAAAAACTGGTGAAAGCTGTGAACCCAAAGAGGACAAAGAGGTTATAGCGTCTATTAATACTGCTAGCGTAGCATTCCAAAATGTATTAGCTATAGCAAACATAGATGAAAAAGCCCTTTTAAGGAGTACTAACGGCACTTTTAAGTTTTCAATCTCTAAAGACTGCCCCGACATGGGTAACAAGCAATGCTTACAAGGCGAATGCACAGAGGTTGATAAATCCAAAAAATTCAGTTTTGCTGATATTGAAAATAATTTAAACGTAGCCATGGGTAAGTTTAATGGTCTATGCATGACCACCGAATTGAGAAAGAAAATGCTTGTTGCCTTGGCTCAATTAAATGCAAGCGGAAAAGCGTTTTCCATAAAATGCAAGCCTCCTGAAACAAGAGTAAATGACGAGGGTAACACAATTCCTATTTGCGGAAGCGCACCTCTAGGTACTCTTTCCTTGAATTCGAAAATAAATATTAACAAATGGAAGGCTCCGGGTGATTTTGTATGCTCAAAAGAAAACCAAGCCGCATATATCCGCCATGAGTTACACCATGCTCTTAGAAATATATCTCATATCGGTCCCGACGGAAAAGAACTTCCGAAAAATATAGATAAAGTTTATTCATGCGATGCAAATTGTTTTCCTGGCGCTATTATTGGCGGGGATCCAACAAAGTGCGCTGATTAATTAAACCTGGACAACTTATGAACAAAATTTTTAAATTCACTTTGATTATTGGGTTGATTTTAGTTGTTCCCAGTTTGGGGTGCGGAAAAGGATTAGATTGTAGCGAAATCAAGGGAATCACCATGCAAAGCTATTGGTTTAATGATGCAGAGCTAAACATATTGAATTCTTATCGCGATCAGGAAAAGCATTCACTTGTTGCTAAATTAAAAACGGACCCAAAAGTATGCGTCGCCGCCTCTTTGGAAGCGTTTAATGAAATACAATCCAGACTTGATGGATATAAATTTGCTATTGAGAAATGGGTGACCCTTTATTCGCTGGATTATCATCCTGAGAAATGGCCCCAAGAAACTGATATTCGAAAGAGAGTAGAAGAATTGACTGGAATATCTTTTCAAAGCAAAGAAAGAATAAAAACCTGGTGGAAAGAAAATAATAAATATTTGTTCTGGTCACCAGAATTCAAAAGACTTTCCGTAAACATAGAAGCAAAAAAAAACAAAAAACCTTTTCTCATTAGGGAAAAGGAAGTAATTGATCCGACAACCTACTGGATACTCAAAATAAAGGGTGATTTTTACGATGAATGGAGAACAGATAAATGGGTTTATGGACACGTGTTCTCTTCCGAAGGCGATTCCATGCGCTTGTTCGATGCCAAACTTCTCGTGTCTGCTGCACTCAATAGAAAGGCCAAAAGAAATGGATTTCATACTGTTTTACATGGTTACATTGCTAATAATTATTATGGCCGCTCATACGTTTTTAACTCGAAAACAGCTCCTAAAATTAAACAATTAACTGGGATTGAATTTAAATCGTATGAAAATTTCACAGATTGGTGGAACAAAAATAACGCAAAGTTGGCTCTTTCAGATGACGGAGAGCGGTTGGTCCCTCGGTAAAGCCGTTAATGTGTGGGATATAAAATATGAATAATACCTCAAAAAATAAATCCAGTAAGTGGATTTGGGGTTTGTGCTGTCTATTGAGTTTATTGATAGGATTGACGGTTCCACATATTCTGTGGGCTACTCCTCCAGATCCATTTCCCCCTGAACCACCAAATTCATTACTGTTGGATTCCAATTGTTTAGCAACTGCCTTGAGTCGAAGTTATCAAATCGATGAGGATGGTTCTTTTCTAATTTCGAATATTCCTATACCCGATGGTTCATTCCGCGTGAGGTTTGTCTGTGATCATTTTGGCCGATTGGATTATGCGGAAACGGGATTATTGACGGGTGTGCCGAATCAGGATATTGATGTGGGTCCCATTACCTTCGGAGTCCAAGCCCCCATCCCCATTTCTTTGAATCTGGCGACGACGGCGGGAACGTTGACTCCGACTGTTCTGACGGCGCAGATCACCACCACGGGTAATCTGACAGGCGGCGCTACAGTGGACCTGACGCCTTCCAGTACGGGTACGTTCTACGCCACCTCCAACCCGGCTTTTGCCACAGTGACCCAGGAGGGACTGGTCACGGCGGTGGCGAGCGGGACGGTATTCATCACCGCTCGCAATGAAGGAATCGTATCGACGATTCCGATTCAGGTAGCGCTGAGCGATGATAAGGACGGCGACGGCCTGCCGGACGATTATGAGGTGGCGAACGCCATCAACCCCGGAGGAAACAATCTGGCTTTGTCCATCGGTACCCTGCCCACGGCCCACGCGGAGTTGAGCGGATCGGAAGCATCCAAGGCGATCGACGGCGATCCCAATACGGTATGGCAAGCCGATACCGGGGGTTCCCCCACTTTTTTTGAGGTCGTCCTTCCGCAGGATTTCAATGTGGCACAGGTTCGATTTGTGGGTATCCCGGCATTATGATAACCATCGAGATTATGACCAAGAAAGACTGCTGTTTGTGCGATGATGCCAAAGAAATCATCGAACAGGTCATCGCCGAGATTCCGGCGGAACTGAAGATGACCGATATCGAATCCGACCCTGAACTGTTCGAGCGTTATAAGGAAAAAATCCCCGTCGTCCTGATCAATGGAAAAGAAAGCTTTGTCTACAAGGTGCACCCCATAACCCTGCGTAAAAAACTGGAACAGGCAATGAATTCGAACAATCTTTCTTCCCCTGATGAACCTGTTTGACACGTTTCATTGAAACTCATTTCGAATTTAAGCTACAATGCAAAACTAACAATCAATATTTTTCAAATTTAGAATAAGGGTTTCTTTATGCAGCAACCCGGCTCCAAAGGCGAACAGCAGTTGCAGGAAGAATTCGGCACAAACCAAAGGGCTAGGGCTTTCTATAAACAGCAAATGCTGGATTACCTGAACCCTTCCATGCAGGAATTTATCTCCGCTCAGCAAATGGTTTTTATTGCCACTTCTGATTCCAAAGGAGAGTGCGACTGCTCCTTCCGCGGCGGCCTTCCGGGTTTTGTTTATGTTCTGGATAATAAGACGCTCATGTACCCCGAATACAGGGGTAACGGAGTACTCGCCAGTCTTGGCAATATCAGGGAAAATCCGCACATCGGAATGATATTTATCGATTTTTTTGAAAACACAATAGGTCTGCACGTTAATGGAAACGCGGAGATCGTGAATCAGGAAGAACTTCCTGATGATGTGGGATTTATGGAATACCTCAAGCAAGACGCCCAGCTCGCCTCCGGAAGACAACCCGAATGCTGGGTCAAAGTCCGGGTTGAGGAAGCCTATATTCACTGTTCCAAGCACATTCCATTATTAAAAAATCTGGATAAGGAAATTCATTGGGGAACAGATAAAAAAATACATAAAGGTGGAGATTTTTTTAATATTCAAAATAGATAGCCGTGGTTCCAATGGAGACCGGGCTTTAGGAAAAAAATCATGGTGGAAAAAATAGCGTTGACCGATCAGGAACTTGATCAAAAATTAAAAGAACTGGCGCCCGAGTGGAAAAAAGACGCCAACGAAAAGGGCGTGCCGTTTATTTACCGCGTTCATCACGCCAAGGCGTATATGGAAGGCATCGACTTCGTCCATAAAGTCGCGGAGGCCGCCGAAGCCAATAACCATCACCCGGATATCCTGATCCACTACAAACGCATCACCGTCCGCTACTGGACCCACACCGCCTCCGGCGTCACCCTGGCAGACGTCCAGATGGCGCAAAAGATAGATCCCCTGTTCAACTGATCACACATCCTAAATCAAAACACAGATTCTTCGTCGCTATCGCTCCTCAGAATGACAGAGAGACCCTCATTTGTCATTCTGAGCGGAACAAAGAGAAGCGAAGAATCTATGTTTTTGGAATCCTGTTCATCCTGCCGAGCCTGTTATTCGTTCCTCCATGATGTTGATGGTTATCACCTGTTTAGGAGGACCTGTCTCTCTTATTCACCTTATTTCCCACTTCATCCTAATTGAAGGGATGCGCCCTGCCCTTTACAGGCCTATATTAGTTGTGGACGAGTGGAGGGAAAGGAGGATTATCATGCCAGCCACAAAACTTAAAGAATATCTGGACAGCCACAAGGTCAAATACGTTACTCTGAGCCATTTACCGGCCTATACCTCTGGAGAAATCGCCGCAGAAGCGCATATTTCCGGAAAAGAACTGGCCAAAACGGTGATGGTGAAAGTGGACGGAAAGCTGGCCATGGCCGTGTTGCCCGCTTCCAATAAAATTGATTTCCAACTTCTGAAGGAAGCCACGGGCGCACACCATGTGGAACTGGCCAAGGAATATGAGTTCAAGGACCGGTTCCCCGACTGCGAGGTCGGCGCCATGCCGCCTTTCGGGAATTTGTACGATATGGACGTTTATGTAGAGGAAGCTTTGAGCTGGGATGAGGTGATCGGCTTCAATGCAGGCACGCATTCCGAAATCGTCAAACTGGCTTATGAGGATTTCGAAAATCTCGTCCACCCGCAGGTCGTTCATTTTTAAGAGTCGGCTTTCCTAAACCTTAGAAAACTCTTTAAAAGGCGGGGGATATTTTTGCCCCGCCAAATTCAAAGGCTTTACCCCCGATCTTACCTGCCTGTTACACCGCCCGGTTTCCATGTAAACCTTAACCTATTGATTTTATTGGTAGAAATATAATTTTGCGCTTGAATTTCGTTCAAATTCGACGACTATAGTAGTGATCAGGCTTAGTTTTTATCAGCCTTTCAGGTTATTCTTGTTAAGAAGACACAGGCTTCAAACTATTCCCGGGAGGGGAATTAATATGAAAAACTTATATACCCTATTTGCGGTATTAATGATGGTCGGTTTGGGTACCATAGCCCAGGCAAGCAATGCGTCTTATCCTGAGACTCAGGAAGCTGTCGACCAGGAAATCATCACATTGCCCTGGGAATACGAAATGAAGGAGTATTCTCTGGAAAAATCCAACAGCATCTTCAAACTTTCCGAAGGTTTTGCCCTGTTAAGAGGGGATGCCGCCCGGCGTTTTGATTATCTCACTCAGGGGATGGAAGACCCGGATACAGAAGCCCTGATATACAATCAGGACACGGAAATCCAGTTGATTTTCAACTATTACCCTTCAGGATATGTTTCAGTGGAAGATTGGGGGGATTTGGATGCGGATGAACTGTTAAAACAAATTACGGAAAATACGGAAAAAGGCAATGAACAAAGAGCGCAACATAATTTTCCCAGCCTGAAGATCGGCGGCTGGATTCAAAAACCCCACCTTAATCCGGACAACAACTCCGTATCATGGGTGTTCGACGTGATTGATGGTGAGGAGAAATACGTCAACGCGATTTCCATCAAGCTGGGACGCAAGGGATACGAAAAAATAACCTGGGTCAGCTCTTACGAAAATTATATGAAATCCATGGACCTGATGGCCTCCCTGGTAGACCGGCAGAATTTCCACAACGGACACCGCTACGCAGATTATTCCATGGGTGACAAAATTGCGGCCTTCGGAATCGCCAGCCTGGTGGCGGTCACCGCCGGGGGAAACCAGAACGCCAAAGCGGGACTGTTAGCCGGCTTGCTGGTTTTGGGAAAAAAGTTAATGGTCCCTATTTTCATCGCTTTGGGAGCCTTAGGCGCTTTCTTCAGGAAACTGTTCGGCGACAAAAACCCGAGTCCAAAAACAGAATCTACCCAGATTTAACCCATAACATAAAAAAAACCCCCTGCCCCGTTACCGGGCAGGGGGTTTTTATTTGGATTGGGCGGAGCCGTTACCCTATTTCTTCCCGAATAACATCATCCAGGGTTTGCCGTCTGCGAATTTGGGTCATTTGGTCGCCATCCACCAGAACTTCCGGTATCAGCGGCTGAGAGTTGTAGTTAGAGGACATGACATGCCCATAAGCGCCCGCTCCTCCAATCACGACCAGATCTCCACGTTTGGGACGAGGCAGGCGGCGGGGGACCGGTTCATCGTTTTTCTGAGTCAACACGTCTCCAGATTCGCATACAGGCCCTGCAACGATAATATCAGTCTCCTCCCCCAGTTCATCCCCGACAAACCAAATAGGATGATAGGAGCCATAGGCCATGGGCCGGAGTAAATGGCAAAAGCCGATATTGGTCAATACATAATCCAACCGTTTTTTATTTTCGTTGAATGTATGGTTGAGCGAACGCACCTCACCGATCAGGAAACCGCACCCGGCGACAAACCTCCGTCCCGGCTCTATTTCGCAGGTGATCGGCCTGCCAAAATGCGCTTCCAATTCCTGCGTGCGCTCCTCCAGGATAGGGTGGTACGTACTGATATCAATTTGGGGCTTTTCAGGATCATATTCATAAGGCAGACCACCGCCAAAATTGATGACCCGCAGGTCCGGAAATCCCTTCGCAAAGTCGACCAATTTACCGGTAATTCGGCTGAGGTGTTCCATATCTCCCCCCGACCCGATATGGGTATGCACACCTGTAATTCGCAACCCATATTTTTCAGCGATAGCCTTGGCTTCGTCCAGATTTTCATACCAGATGCCGTGCTTGCTGTAAGGTCCGCCGGTATTGGTTTTCTTTGAATGCCCCGCACCTTCACCGGGATTGATACGGATGGACACACTGTCGGACCCGAATCCCAGCCGTTGCCGGGTTTCACCATATTCCTCCAGCATCCCCAGAGAACCGCAGGAGCAGAAAATTTGAGTCTTCAAGCAAAATTCTGCATCTTCCGCGGTAAAAAATACGTCGCTGGTCAGGCATATATCTTCGGCAGAATACCCCGCCTTGAGGGCGCGCTGAATTTCGGGAACACTTACTGCATCGATTTTGATCCCTAAACTCAGCATCTCCTTAAGTATGGTGGTGTTTGAACAGGACTTCATGGAAAAACGCACCACAGGCGACAGGGGCATGATCTCGGCAATGGATTCCCTAAGAATTCTCAGACTATAAACATATACCGGAGTGCCGAATTGTTTGGCAATTTCGCGGACATTCACTTTTTCTATATTCATTGATAACCCTGATAAAACAACATTTAATTAAAACCCGGATTTTTATACCATAAAATATAATTTTCCTGAAATATAATTGAATTCCTCCAAAACCTGAATTTTCCCCCTAGGGCTCGAAATTCGTTTGACTTTCCCGCCCAATCTCCTTTAAATAACCCTAAGGGGCTCCCTATTTCACCATCATATTTACTCAACCTTGTTTTCCGGAAAACACATGCAAAAATGGACCGTCGAAAAATCCCTGGAACTCTACAATATCGAAGGCTGGGGTGCAGGATATTTTGGAATCAACCAGGAAGGCCATATAGTGGTCCGCCCGGGAAAATCCAGCCAGCACAGCATTGACCTGAAAAAACTGGTCGACGACATTCAATCCAAGGGATATTCCCTCCCGGTTCTGATCCGCTTTTCAGATATCCTCAAGTCCAGTATCGCAGAATTGGCCGAGGCATTTCAAATCGCATCTCGGGAACACAATTACACGGGAGCCTATCACGGTGTTTATCCGATCAAGGTCAACCAGCAGAGACAGGTAGTTGAGGAAATTGTCAAATTCGGCCGACCGTACAATATCGGGCTCGAGGCGGGGTCCAAACCGGAACTGCACGCAATCCTCGCAATCATGGACAATCCAGAAGCACTGCTGATCTGTAACGGCTACAAGGATGAGGCGTTCATTCGCCTGGCCCTGATGGGGCAAAAGCTGGGTAAAAAAGTCTTCGTCGTGGTCGAACGCCTGTCGGAGCTGAAAACCATCGTCCGTGTCGCCAAAGAACTGGACATCCGTCCCAATATTGGTCTGCGCATCAAGCTGGTCAGCTCCGGATCAGGCCGCTGGGCCTCATCGGGTGGAGAATACTCCAAATTCGGTCTCAGCGCCATCGAGCTGGTAGAGGCTCTTGAAATTGCCGAGCAGGAAAATATAAAGGATTGCATACGCCTGATCCATTTTCACCTGGGAAGCCAGATCACCAATATCCGCCGGATCAAGACCAGCCTCAAAGAGGTCTGCCGTTATTATTCCGAATTGACGCAACAAGGCTGCAAAATCGATTTCATTGACGTCGGCGGGGGTTTGGGTGTCGATTACGACGGCTCCCGGTCGACATTCGCTTCCAGCGCCAACTATACGGTTCAGGAATACGCCAACGATGTGGTTTACCACCTGCTTGAAATCTGCGAAGAGGAAAACCTGCCGCATCCCAATATCATTTCCGAATCGGGACGTGCGCTCACCGCATACCACTCCATGCTCGTGTTCAATGTCCTGGACATCGCCTCTTTTCCCGATCTCGATCACGACCTGACCATTCACCCCGAAGCGCCCAACGTGGTGGAGGATTTGCACTACATCTGGAAGCAGGCCTCCAATAAAAACATCATCGAATCCTGGCACGATGCAGTGGACCTGAAAGACCAGGCACAGAGCCAATTTTTCATGGGGTTAATCAACCTTAAGGACCGGGCGCTGGCGGATCAGCTGTTCTGGTGTATCTGCCGCAAGATCCAGGATCTGGCCTCGCGTCTCAAATACATGCCGGACGAATTGAAGAGTCTGCCCCAGAAAATGGCCGACAAATATTTTTGCAACTTCTCGGTCTTTCAATCGGTGCCGGACTCCTGGGCCATCGACCAGGTCTTTCCCATCGTTCCCATCCAGCGCCTCAATGAGGAACCGACCCGCAAGGGGACTCTGATGGACCTGACCTGCGACTCCGACGGGATTATCGACGGATTCATCGGCAATCACAACATCGAGCGCACCCTGCCGCTGCATCTCGTTCAGCCGGGCGAACCGTATCGCATCGGCATCTTCCTGACCGGCGCTTACCAGGAAATCCTGGGAGACCTGCACAACCTGTTCGGTGACACCAACACCGTCCACATCTCCATGAACGAGGACGGATCGCTGAACTACGAGCAGATCATCAGGGGCGAAAACGTGACCGACGTATTGGATTACGTCCAGTTCCGCGCCGACGAGTTGGCGGGGCGCATGGCGGGATTCCTCATCCACAGCGTGCGCGACGGCAATATCAGCCAGGACGAAGCCGACCGCTTCCTCGCCCTCTACAAGGAGGGACTGGCCGGCTACACCTACCTCCTCAAACCCACGTTGGAGTAAACAAGACTTTAGCGTTTCATCAGCACGTCCACCATCGCCTGGTGAATATGGCCGTTGGAGGAGAGGATGGAGCGGTCACCCATCTGGAAGGGGGAACCATCGAAGCGCGTTATTTGTCCGCCAGCTTCTTCGATCATCAGCCAGCCCGCGGCGTAATCCCACGGATGCAGTTTCAGCTCCCAGAATCCTTCGAAACGGCCCATGGCGGTGTAGCACAAATCCATTGCCGCCGATCCCGGACGCCTTATCGCCTGACACGCCTTGATGAAATTCTGAAAATGATCCAGGTTGTTGTCGGACGATTCGTTGATGTCGTAGGCGAAACCCGTCGCCAGCAGGCTCTGCTTCAAATCGGTGGTGATTGAAACCGAGATCGGTTTTCCGTTGAGGGTGGCCCCCTGCCCTCTTTCGGCAACGAACAGCTCGTCGAGACAGGGATTGTAGACGACGCCCGCCACCACTTCGCCCTTGCACTGGTAGCCGATCGACACACAATAACAGGGGTAACCGTGCGCGTAATTCACCGTGCCGTCGAGCGGATCAATGATCCACAGATGATCGGCATCGCCTTCGGTTGCGCCGGATTCCTCAGCAAGAAACGCGTGACCGGGAAACGCTTTCTGGATGCGCCCGATGATTTCCTGTTCGCACAGCAGGTCGATTTCGGTGACGAGATTGATTTCGCCCTTGTACTGGATTTCTCCGATGGAGTCGGCGCGTTCTTTCTGGATGCGCCCTGCGGCGAGAGCCGCCTCCACCGCCACTGTGAGCGGGGTGTCGCTCATTCGATCCAGCCCCCGCCGATGATACAATCATCCCTGTAAAACACTGCCGATTGGCCGGGGGCGACAGAGGGCTGGGGCATGCTCATTTGAATGCGGGCGCGTCCGCCGGGAAGCGGTGTCACCACCGATTCAACCGCTTGATGACGGTAACGAATCTGCACCTCCGCTTCGAACGGCTCACAATGGTCGAGGTACCAGCTGACATCCCCAACGGTAAACTCTTCCCGGAACAGATCGTTTTTGGGACCGACGGTGATTTCATTTTTTGCCGAGCTGATGGCCGTCACATAATAGGGCTCCGGCAGGCCGCCAAGGTTGAGCCCCTTGCGCTGGCCGATGGTGAAGGCCGGATAA
>JAOUPX010000160.1 GCA_029879645.1 Nitrospinota bacterium | reverse complement strand
GTAGTTGATGATGTCACCCGGATCCGCAATACCGTTAGCTCCCAGATCCAGAAGACCCTCTTTGTTGATATTGATCAGAGGTGTATTCGGAATCGTCTCACTGTGCGGATCGTCGTCGCTGACGGGGCAACCGGATACAATACATTGACCTGTTGCCGTAGCCACGTTGTTTTTCACTCCGGCATCAATATCTGCCTGAGCTATGGCGTAACTGCCCGTACACACCTCTGATGCGCCAGGCGCCAGTGACGGAATCGGGGTGCCGCTCGGACACGTGATGACTGGAACCAACGGATCCGTTACCGCCACGTCAGTCAGCGTTACGTCACCGTTGTTGGTCACGGTGAACGTGTAGTTGATAACATCGCCCGGCTCTGCAATCGCAGGATCACCGACCACGGTCGTATCCAAGGAACCCGTCTTGTCCAGAAGGATCGACGGCGTTCCGAGGAAGGTGTTGGTAATTCTACAAGTGTAATCTGCACCGGTACCGGGGAATTCAACGGTGACAGGTCCTGCGTCACCATCGTTATCGATTACAGGAAATGCCGAATTGGCTCCACCGGAAAGTGGAGTTTCCGCACCACCCAATTCGCTTGTCAGGAAACAATTGATGGTCGTATCGTAATCCCCGTCGAGGGCCGTTCCCGTGAACGTCTCTCTAACAGTGGCGGTGGTGCCAGTCAGCGTGTTGCTTTCCTGGAAAATAGAACCACCATTACCGACCACGCCTGATTCAATACCGACGGCTGAGTTGATTTCCAACCCAAAAGTTTCACCGATATCATTAACAACCGTTTTGATCACGGTCAGTTTGCTCGGCGGAACCTGAATCGGAATCGTCAGGTCGCTGTTACAGTTACATTTTGCGGGAGAACCCGGATAGGTCAGGTCCACACTGGTACACAACCGGTCATCACCGGGCTGGGTCCAGGTCGTACAATGAGGCACGTTCAGGAAACCATCATCGTCCGGATCGATACACAATACGGTAACGGTGAGGTTTTCAACAAACGCCCGCAAATGATCATGAGGAAATGGAGTTGAATGGCCACCTTCATTAGGCCCGATATCATTCAAGTCACCACAGACGTCCTGAATGACTCCACCCGGATCGTTGCTGGTACCATCATCATCCAGAAAAGGCGGATCGGGCGCAAAGGCGAGGGAGGATGCGGTACAGGTGCCCCGGAGAGCATCGGTGCCATCCTGAGAAATAAAGAGACCAATATCGGTCCGTGCCGAGTTGGAGTTCAGCTCAACCTCGAAATCCGCGCGGAAAGTAACCGTATCGCCCGCAAAGGCACAACCATCATCCAACACGAACAGGTCTCGGATGGAGGCCACGACCACGTCATTGGCAGTACACTGAAGCTTTTGAGACTGGCCATGGAAGTTATAAACATCTTCCGTACAGTTATTGGTCAGAGGATTCAGAGGATCGCCCACCAGAGGCGGCAAGGCATTCATGAATTCCACATGAATATTTATCCGGTTATCAGAAGGATCAATAAAACTTAATTCTGGAATTGCCGGGGGCCAGTTCACTCCAGGCGCCGGAATCGGATCCCCGGTTTCCGTAGAAATCACCTGGCCCACATTAAGCACATTCTTTACGACAGTCGGCGGCCCCACAGGTGGGATATCCGTCGGAGAGATGTCGTAGGTCGAATCACAAATGATAAAATCCCCGGCAGAAAGACTGCCGAGAACATTCGTCTGTATGGTACCCACTGCACCGGGTGCACCGATGGGGTTACCGCCTGAATCCCTACAGGAGATCGAACCCAGATTGGCCGGGGTACCGATTACCGTTACGTCCTCGAGAGACACATTGGTCATCGTGTGAGGACTGTAGTTGGTGATCCGGTAGGTGTAGACGATATCGTCCCCATCATCTATTACACCATTGGTGTAAGAAATGGTTCCAAGCGCGCCCGGACTGTTAACAATATCCACACCGAAAATTTGAAAGGTATCAGCATCCAGAACTGTGACCTGCCAGCTGTTGCCATCGAGAGGAACCCCACCCGTTAATTCAGCATCGCTTCCCGAAATGGAAATGAACTGGCCGTTGGTCAATCCATGCGCGTTGACGGTTATGATGTCAGTACCCGTATCGATGGAAGTGATAGCGAGTGGACCGGCAATAATATTATCGACCAGGCTGCCGCTCTTGAATAATTCCAGAAAATACGTGATGGCAGTAGAGGAGACCCCGCCAGGAATCTGAGTACTGGTCACAGACGCGGTATTTTCAAACTTGTCATCATCAAGAGCAAGTTCGGGCGCTGTAATGATGTGAGCGCCAAAACAATCGACCCGTTCACCCGGGATCAGATCGTCCGCCCCATTGGTAAACGCATTGTCGAATGACGTTTTGTTGGGACAGGTGATCGGCCCGACAGACGCATCGGTAATGGTGACATTCGTCTGCGTGACACCCCCTAGAGGATCGTTGTTGGTGACTTCATATTTGTAATTAATCACGTCACCCGCCTCGATAATGGTGGGATCACCCACCAACGCAGGATCAATGGTACCGATCTTAGTGAAACGCAGGCCGGCTTCCGCAGTAATGGGGGTAAGGATGAAACCCGCCACCATCAGGAAGCTTGCCAAGATAAAAACAATGCCGCTCGGCATTCGAGATGTGTTTGTTTGGGTCGTCATCTTAATTCCCTCCTGCTGTGGATTGCGCCGCCTGACCGATCGCGCTGAAACTGCTGAGCACGATGTCATTGGGGGTTCTGATTACTATGCTGGTAAAGTTCGTACTGACGCTTGGAAATGAGGCTACGTCCACGCCCACTTGGACGAAGCCATCCGGCGCCACACTTGGAACCGCATTACCGTCCATATCCCAAACATCGTAGCCTCCTACCGGATACGGAACGACCGGATCGCCGGAACAAAAAACATAAGTCCCGGCACTCTGACAGGCCTGAGTCACTGCGGTGGAAGATAATCCGACAAAACCATTGCCGTTCCATCTGCCAATACCGACCGAACTGAGAGCGCCTCCGGAAAAATTCATCCGTACCAGAAGGTCGCCGTCTGTCCGGTTACCATATATGGGCCAGGGAGTCCCGCTTTTAACGCGAACCTCATCCTGGTTAAATTCGAAATCGATATATGTACTTGGAGAGGGAGAGGTTCCGGCCCAGGAAAGAAGTTCCGCGCCGGCATAAATCTGCAGGCCTCCGGTTTGGTTCCGGCTGGCCATGACGTAAACGTTTCCGACATCATTCGGAGCGTCCACCGTTCCGTTGAACACCAGTTCATCCGACAAAAGATCGGCTCCGTTTCTCACGGACATATCGGTCGCGACACTGTCGGAAATATTATCCTGAATGAAAATGGCATCGATGCCCCCATAAAGGTCACGGTAATCCGGAATGCCATTGGCACCAGGATTACCGTCGGCGTCGACAGCATCCACCAGCGAACCGTTCGCATTAAAAATTGCCGCCCAGTTGGGAAGCGCCGGTTCCTCGGCTGAGACTGGTTGAGCTACGGAAGTAACAACCAGAAGCATTGTCATGAAAATTAAAACAAATGGGTTTTTAGTTTGGCTGAACATGGTTTGGGCCCTCTCCAAAGATGCCGCTTGGTTTTAAAAAATGTGTAAAAATATTTTCGTTATATCTGTTGTTATTTTTTAACCAGCGGTGCTGATCTTGCGCCGCTGGTGTTTCAATTTTTATAAATAAAAAATATTAAAAATGGCTCAGTTAAATTTTGGGCAAGCTGATTTACATCCACCTCGGGCGGAGTAAATGTAGTTTGGACGGAATCTACAAAGAAAGAGACACCCAGTCAACCCCCTAAAGAGGTAGTTTTCAATGAATAACGCAAAATACCCTCTTTATACCCCACTAGAATTAGAAGTCTTAAAAGGTTAAAAACAAAAGAATTTATATAAACTCAATTAAATTTATTGGAGTAACCCGATATTAATTCACGCTAACCTGAAGAGGACGCAGAGAAAGACGAAGGTGACCTTATTTTGGATAAAATTGAATTTAAGGATGGGAAAAGGCAAAACAAGAGACCCAGAACAAAAAACAAAGACAGAAATATTATTGGAAACTCCCTAGGTATCGCAACTTAATCACAGTCGTTTGCTTCAAAAACTATTTGGGAGAAAATTTACTATTAGCCCAAAAAAGTACTTATAGAATAGAGAGGAAAATAAATTTCAAAGAGGGATTCAGCGAAATTAACAGCGGGAAAAATAGTTAAGACATTAACCTGGAGGATGCAAAGAGGAGGGAATCATCATGTTAAAACATGAAAACGAAAACGTGGATAGATGCCGTGGTTAAAATGTTCTTTAAAATTTTGTTCCAGGGAACTCAGCTTACCAAACACAATTGGCGCAAGAAGGACGGCAATAAAAAAACAGCTTCGATCAAACAAGAAAAAAGCCTGGCGGGAAAACCCGCCAGGCATTGTTATCTAATTGAACTTAACTAATGGGGATACACATACCATACAGTTCAAGATATACCGTTCCATCAGGACAAAATGCAGATCCATCACTGGTGCTGGAGCTACCATCATCCGTAGTCGTACCGTCATTCGTAGAATCAGGAACACATTGACCTTTAACTTTGGTTTCGCCTGCGGCACATTGACTGCTACCCCCATTACCACCTTTACCCGCCAAAGCCGGAGATCCTAAAAGGGCCACCAGAAATACCGCCATGAACAATTGAGTCGCCCAAAATTTTGCTTTAGTCATTTTTATTCTCCTGATAGTTAAATTAAACGATTTAAAGTTTGTCTCACTCCCGTATTTCCTGCTATGAATAAAGCATGATGCATGCCAAAATTTAAGACTCAAAAATCAAGGAACCATAACTATTTGATTTTAAATAGCTTAACTCCGATTTTAATTTTATATTAACAATAATTGTATATCTATAAACAGCGATATTTACACTTTAAAGCACACTGTCAAACAATTTATTACAATTATCCATACACTCATAATGGAGTTAAGCATTTTTTAAGCCTCTCTCGGTTATCTTGATACTTT
>JAOUPX010000159.1 GCA_029879645.1 Nitrospinota bacterium | reverse complement strand
GGTTTTTGTAAAGAATCAACGGTTCCCCAAAGGGAGTGGGGATGTTCAGGATTTCTTCTTTCAAGATTTCTTTGCTCCTTCCCGTGCCATCCGAACGAGCAGGGCTCCCGCATGGACAGCGGGTTGTTCACGTAAGGTGAACAGCTGTCCGGAAACCGGTGAAGTCACTTCTTCCAGAACCACACCTTTAACCGGATCGAGAACGTATCCGATGATTTCATCTTCTCCCACCGTTTGTCCCAGTTTAACCCGGCTGACAAACAAACCTGAATGCTTCGCGCTGGCCTGGGCGACCCCTCTGGGAAAAATCACCCGTGGGGAGGGAAGGTCTGGGATGTTTTCGGGCAAGGACGCCAGGATTCCCTGTTGCTTCAGAAAGTGCATCATGCCGTGAAACAGGCGGTCGACGGTTGCCGGATCAATGCGCATGCAGATACCGGTTTCGATTACCAGCGCGGGTATTCCGGATTTGTTCAGGTTGTAGCCGAGGGTGGACTCGAAAACTCCGGCCATGGGGTGAACCCAGACGAGGTCGACGTGGGTTTCCATAGCCAGAGGGACCAGTGCTTCGGAAAACTCTTCAATGATTCTTATCTGCGGCAATTCTTTCAGGTGAAGATTGGAGGCATGAATGTCTACAACGATGTCGGAGTTTTCTTTTATATCTTTATAAATTTCCTGGGCCATTTGAACGGGAAGAGAGGCTCCGGGATGGGAACCCATCAACCGGTTCATGTCAGATCCATAATAAGGCCACAATCGGGTTCCCTGGTTGAGCGCCGGAGGATTTGCCGCCGGATAAATATGCACTTCCCCCAGAATATCCTCAGGGTGTGAGGCAGAGATATGGCGTAAAGATTGAATCAGGCGGTGGCAGAGATATAACCCGTCCAGTTCGTCGCCATGCAGGCCGGAAACAAACGAAATGCGTTTGACCGGTTTTCCTCTGTGTGGAGAAAACGATTGCTTGATGATTTTTAAAGGGGCGCCCAGCGGACTGTTGCGGGTGAGCAGGGTGTGGGTTTTCACGATGGGCTCCGGTGGGATAATTGCTAACGTTTAGTAAGGGCGATTTTCTTTTTTCTTTTTCGGCTGGATGTTCATGGCATCGATTTTCCGCTTGAGTGTGTTGCGGTTGATTCCCAGATCCTTGGCAGTGGCCACCTGATTGCCCCGGTTTTTCTCCAGTAACTGCTCGAACAGATGTTTCTCCGCCGACCCGATCAGAAGGTCGTACAGCTTTCCTTTTCCTGAGTGTTCGTGGTCCTTAAGGAAATTCTGAACCAGCGGGTTCATATCTGAATCCCAGCTGATATCCCCCGGCTCAAACAGGTTCTGGCCTTCAAGAAGATTGACGGGCAAGTGCTCCGGGAGCATGGGGCCGCTGGAGGCAAGCACCAATCCGCGCTTCATCACGTTCTCCAATTCACGGATATTGCCGGGCCATTTATAATTCTTAAATAATCGCTCTACCTGTGGCGAGATATAAACTTCGCCGCGTGTCAACTCTGCGGAAAACTTTTGGAGAAAATAGTCGGCCAGCAGGGGAACGTCTTCCGAACGTTCGCGAAGGGGAGGCAGGTGAATATTGATGACGTTGAGCCTGTGATACAGGTCTTCGCGAAACCGTTTCTCCTCCATGAGGTCGGGGAGAACCTGGTTGGTCGCGGCTATTACCCTGACGTCAACCCGGAGCGGTTCCTTGCCGCCTACCCGGTAGAATTCATTATTCTGAAGGACGCGCAGGATTTTAGCCTGCAGGGCCAGCTCCATGTCGCCAATTTCATCAAGCAGAATGGTGCCGTTGTCGGCCAGTTCGAACTTCCCCTTTTTGGCTTCCACGGCGCCGGTGAATGCGCCTTTCTCATGGCCGAACAGTTCGGATTCCAGCAGTTCCCGTGAAATGGCCGCACAGTTGATGAAAATTAATGGCCGCTTGGCACGGTCGGAGTAAAAATGAAGAGCGCGGGCCACCATTTCCTTGCCGGTTCCGCTTTCACCGGTGATCAATACCGGTAGCTGGGTAACGGCGGCTTTGCCGATGGTTTTGAATATGTCCTGCATGACCCGGCTTTTGCCGACAATATCGTCGGCCGAAAAATCTCCTCCAAAGTCGGCAGGGGTTTCCTGGGCCGGGGCCACCTGGGAACTGGCAACCACTTTATCGATCAATCCGTAAATTTCGTTGAAATCGAATGGCTTGCTGATGTAGTCGTAGGCGCCCTTGCGCATGGCGAGGATGGTGTTGTTCATGGTGTCCTGGGCGGTCATGACTACCACCTGGGATTGAGGTTGCTGGACTTTAATCTGATCCAGCAATTCCATCCCATTCATTCCCGGCATGAAGATGTCTGTGAATACAAGCAGATACTGATGGCTTTGCATCTTTTCGATGGCTTCTTCAGCACTCGATGCGGTATGGACGGTGAACGGTTTCTCCTCCAGGGCCTGAGCGAAAACCCAGCGGATGCTTTCCTCATCGTCAACGATCAGAATTTTCTTTTCAGTAGTCATAGTCATCCCAATTCCACGGGCAAGAACACCTGAACCTGCGTTCCTTTTCCCGGTTCCGATTGAACTTTCATTTTGCCCTTATGATTTTCTACAATTTTCAATGACAGCGGCAGACCCAGGCCGCTGCCTTTACTTTTGGTTGTGTGAAATGGCGTAAAAATATCTTTCAAGTCTTCCTCCCGGATGCCGGGTCCCGTATCCCGTATTTCCACCAGAATGGCCTGCCGGGAATTGGGATTGGCTTCCGTTTTCACGGTATAGTTTGAGTGAATCCGGGTCATGAGTTCCAGTGTTCCTCCCTTGGGCATGGCTTCGAGTGCGTTCCGCACCAGATTCAGAAACACTTGCTTTAACTGATCTTCGTCTCCCTCCACCTGCGGCAGGCTGGGGTCGTAGTTTTGAACAAACTGAATGTCTTCAGGCCCGTCCTTTTTTTCCAACAGCAGGATTTCCTCCAGAATCTGGTGGATGTTGAGAAGTTTGAGTTCCAGAGGCGCGGGCCGCGCAAAGTCAAGCATGCGTTCCATCATGCGGTTGATGCGTTCGGATTCCTTGATGACCACGTCGAGGAACTTGTGGTGTTGATCCGGCAAGCGCTTGCGTAACAATTGGGCGGAACCGCTGATCGCCACCAGGGGATTTTTGATTTCGTGCGCCATACCCAAAGATAAGGCCCCTAGGTGGGACAGCTCGTCCATTCGTTTGGAACTTTCTTCCAGTTCTTTGAACAGGCTCATGTCGCGCACATGGAGAACCGCCCCCTGGGCCGGGACTCCGTTATTCATGTAAGGCGACACGGTAACGCTTGTTGGGAACGAGGTCTGGCTGGATTTTCTTATTCCCCGGCACCGTATATCGCGGAACGAAGTTCCACGCGTCAGTGCTTCCCGGATTTTTATGCTGATTTCAGGCTGGTCGGGAAATAATTCCGAAACGGCACGGCCCATTAACGACTCGATGGGTGTGTGGAACATTTCCTCAACGGCAGGGTTGGCCTGCTGGACGAATCCTTCAGGGGATACCAGAATCACGCCATCGATAAATGAAGAAAAAATGTGTTCAAAGCAGTGATTGCCGTTGTCTGTCATCAATTGGGCCGCCGGCATTTTACTTGGACGCCTTTTTTGTTTTAGGAGTTTTCGATTTGCCGCCGCTGTACGGATTTTTGCTGGTCGCCTTGGCCGTCGGTTTGGGTTCTGATTTTGGAGCCGGAGCGGAAGCTTTTTCGGTTGCCGGACTTCCTTCCGATTTCGCCTCCGCAGGCGCAGCCGGTTTGCCCTGGCCGCCTTCAGATTCCCAGCCCTTTTTGCGGGATTCCGACGGATAATCGTTGATGTACCAGCCGTCCCCTTTAAGAATAAATCCGCCGGCCGACACCATCCGCCGAGGAGTGCCCTTGCATCCCTTGGTTTCACAATTTTTAGGTGGAGGGGCGCTGACTGCGTGGATCAACTCGAAGACTCCCCCGCATTTTTCACATTCATACTCATAAATAGGCATACCTTAGAACTCCAAAAATATGGTTTCCTTCGCTTGTAGGGGAATTCATCGCCTACGACTAATCGCTTAAAAATTTAGCAGAATTTAAAACTGATAAGAAAATATCACTTGGAATTAAAAAAATCAAGGTTTCTGTTGCTTATTTTGATTAAAATTAGAGCAGATTGGCGGGGTTTTCGAGGGAAGGTGTTTTGAGGGCCGATTTAAAGGGAATGCCTCCGGCCCCCATGGTCAGGGAGCCGGAGGATTTGAGTGGAATTAAACCCTTTTAAAGCAATGCGATGATGGCCTGCGCCCGCTGGATCATCTCATCGGCATCGGCCTGGGCAATGCTCTGTGGCGTGTTGGATTGAACGGTATTGATGAATGAGTTCAGAGCTTTAATGGCTCCAGCATTGTTACCGCTAATGATTGCGGTTTCCGCCTCACTCAGATTTTTGTTCAACTTTTTGTAGAGTCCTGAATTTAAAGCGAGGGAGTTCAAAAAGTCCTTCAGGATTTGCAGTTGTACCAGAGGCACGGGATTCACGGTTACCTGTACCGTGGCTGAGGATACATTGCCGGAAGTATCGGTCGCCGTTCCGGTGACGATTGTGATGCCCACCGGATAACCCTCTGCCGGAACATTGTGGGTAACGGATGCTACTGCGATGTTGTCAGTAACCGTGGCAGCGCCGAGAGTGACCGGTGTCAAATCCCCAGTCTGATCGACCGTAACGTCCGGGGGCATGGTAATCACCGGTGGTGTGGTATCGACCACGTTCACCGTGCGCGTTACCTGAACAGCCGCGTTTCCGGAGGAATCGGTGACGTTGTAGGTCACGGTGTGCGTACCCAATACACTGGTGTTGATGGGCAGGCCGCCGACCACGATACTGGCGGTCAGGTCACCATCAACGATATCCGATGCCGTAGCACCGGCATCGCTATAAGCCGCACCGCCTTCAACAGTCACTGGAGTATTGCCCAGTAGGGAGAGAGCCGGTGCCGTAGTGTCCTGTATGGTCACGTTTTGCGTGGCGGTTCCCGTGTTTCCC
>JAOUPX010000158.1 GCA_029879645.1 Nitrospinota bacterium | reverse complement strand
CTGTACCAGCCGCATACCTCCGCAGGCCGCGTTCCCACGGACATGGGCTACCGCTACTTCGTTAATCAGATTATCCAGGGCCAGAAACTGCACCCAGTCACCCCGCTCTTCGGCGACACCCAGCCTTACCAGAATACGGGAACGCTGGAAGAAGTGCTGGGTTCGGCCTGCAGTCTGCTTTCGCAAAACTCACACCAGACGGCACTGGTGATGATTCCCGGATTCTGGAACCTGTCGCTCAAGCACATCGAGTTCATGCGCATCGAAGGCAAACGCGTGCTGGCGGTGTTCATCTCGGAGATGGGCGTGGTGAAGAAAAAAGTGGTCCGGCTTAAAGAGGAAATACCGCAGGACAACCTGGCCGCCCTCGCCGCTTATTTGAATGATGAATTTGCCGGGCAGTCTCTCAATGACATCCAGGCAGAATTACGCCACCGCATGCAAACGGAACGCGAACATCACGACCAGCTAATGAAAAAAGCCAACGAATTATGGTGCGGCATGTTCGCCGATGACGATGAAGAAGGCGAACTGCTGATTGAAGGAGTGGTCAACATGCTCGACCAACCCGAGTTTTCCGCCGATCTGGAAAACATGAAAAAATTGATGAAAACGGTGGAAGAAAAAAACAAACTGATCAAACTCCTGGACCTGTGCATGAAGCAGGACGGTTTGAGCATCATCATCGGCGAAGAAAACGCAGAAGAGGAAATGCGGGCGGGAAGCCTGGTCGCTCAAAGCTACCGCCTGGACGACCAGAGTATAGGCACCCTGGCCGTTTTCGGACCCAAACGCATGGATTACCAGAAAATCATCGGCATCGTCAATTCCACCGCCAATAACGTGTCGGAATTCCTGTCGAACAAAAAATATAAAGGAGCATAACCGGAATTATGAGTAAGAAAAAAAAGGTTCACATAGAAAACGAAGAGACTGAAAAAGAAAATCCTGAAGAAGGATCTGCAGAGGCCGAAGTCGTCGCCGAGGTGGTTGAGGAGGGTCTATCGGAACTCGAACTGGCGCAACAGGAAGCCAGGGACATGAAGGACGAAATGCTGAGGATGCGGGCGGAAACCGAGAACCTCCGGAAACGCCTGCAAAAGGATAAACAGGACAGCATCCAGTTCGCCAATGAAAGGCTCATCAAACAACTGATTCCCATTTTCGAAAACCTGGATCGCGCCCTCAAGGCCCCCGACACCAACGTTGAAAGTCTGAAGGAAGGCGTGCAGATGACCGCTGACCAGGTCCTCGCTCTCTTCAAAAAAGAAAACGTCGAACCCATCCAGTCCGTCGGGGAACCCTTCGATCCCACCGTGCATGAAGTGCTGAGCCAGATGGAATCCAGCGATCACGATGAAAACACGGTAATCGAGGAGTTTTCGAAAGGCTATCGCATGAACGGTCGAGTCCTCCTGCCGTCGCGTGTGGTCACCTCCAAAAAACCGGCTCAAAAGAAACCGGAAGATAAAGATTCCGATAACGCCTCGACCGAAGCCGAAGCCAAGGCCTGATCCAAGGGCCCATGCCTGAACTACCGGAAGTCGAAACCCTTCGCAACGCGCTGATTCCCCTCGTTCAGAATAAAACGCTGGTTGATTTGAAATTTCTGCGTGCCGATTTGCGTTTTCCCATCCCGCGCCAGAAACTCAAAAAAGAAATGACTGGTTTACCGGTGTACGATGTCACTCGCACCGGCAAATATCTTCTTCTTCATAATGACAGAGGCGCCATGCTCCTGCATCTGGGAATGAGCGGGCGCGTGACCCAACGTGCTTCCCTGCAACCGGAAGAAAAACACACGCACGCCATTTTCCATTTCGCGCCGGACACCTTTCTGCATTTCATCGACCCGCGCCGTTTCGGATGCATCCTGTGGGTTCCTAAAAATGAAGGACATCCTTTGCTGGATCACCTGGGACCCGACCCGTTTTCCGAGGAAGCGACTGCGGAGTTATTCAAGGAACGCGCACGCACCTGCAAGGGACCGATCAAGGGATTCCTGATGAACGCGACGCGCATCGCGGGAATCGGCAACATCTACGCCTGCGAGGCGCTGTTCGAGGCGGGAATTCATCCGATGAAATCGGCAGGCAAACTCAGCAAACCGCAATGGCAAAAACTTTTGAGTGAGGTACGAAAGGTGTTGCGGAAAAGTATCGATGCCGGCGGCACCACTTTGCGCGATTTTTTCAACGCCGACGGCAACCCCGGCTACTTCGCCATCGACCTCGCCGTCTACGGCAGGGAGGGTGAGCCCTGCCTCCGGTGCAAAACCCCCATCACCCGCACCGTCCACACCGCCCGCTCCACCTTCTTCTGCAAAACCTGCCAGAAAAGATAATCCAGCCTAAATATGATTAACCACAGATGAGATAAGCCTGCCCAAGTCGCCCCTTTATCCTTTATACTAATTTAAAAAAATGTATAGCGCAGTACATTCAGTAGTTTCCTATTAAATAGAGTCCATACAATGAAGCTAACTTATCTAAAAAACCTCATGTTGGTACTATTCTTAGGATTGGGAGGCGGTTTTGCAGGTTATTATTTGAATGACCATATGCAATATGAGGAAAAATATTTAGATGGGTATTTTGATGGACAGGCTGACTTGGCGTATGATTTAACCACAATAATTGGGTTGGAAGTGAATAGAAACAATCTTAGCCACGAACAATTGAAGCCTATTTTGGATTACCATGCCGATTCCTTTTATATTTACTGGGATGGAAACGCAAAAACTTTGGTAATTGATAATTAAAAACCCCATTCATCATCACTAGTAGAAATCCCCAAAATGGTCAAAACATCGAATAAAATAATAAATAAAAAACCGGCATACATAAAGATTTGGTTTGTTATTCCGGTTATCCTTTTCAGCTTTGTCTTGGGAATGAACAAAGCCAACCAGGATAAAAAAGGCTGGAATAATGGATACACCCAAGGATATATACAAGGCCAGCGTGATTTTGCCATTAAAATCACCAATGAAATAGGTTTGAAAATCGAAGGAATAGATTTTGATAATACCAGATACAAACCCTACCGGCGAATTATGGATATAGAATTGTATATTCATGAAGGCGATAAATTCAAATCTGTTGCTTTAAAGAACTAAAACGAAACCACTACCCTTTCTTTTCTTGTTCCGACTGTGTCCATCTGAGGTTAATCCGTATTTCATCCTGTTATCCTGTCTAATTTTTTTCTCTCCCGGTCCCAAAATGGTATGCTAGGCGGCATGAACCCATCCATCGGCATCGTTACACTGAATGCGAAATTTATTCATTCGTCGCTGAGCCTGCGTTATCTGCGTAACGCCGCGCGGCGGGCGGGGTTCGAGAACGTCTGGATTCAGGAATTCATCATCAACCAGCCGGTCTGGAAAATCGCCGCGGAGATCCTGAAACAGGAACCCGATATCCTCGGCATCAGCGTCTACATCTGGAACCGCAGGCAAAGCCTGGAATTGCTTGAGCACTTACAGAAACAGAATCCAAACTTGAAAATTGTGCTGGGCGGACCGGAGGTGTCGTTCGAGCCGGAACTGCCGGAAGGCTACACCCTGATCGCCGGGGAGGGCGAAGGCAAATGGGTGGAGTATCTAAATATCACAACAAAGGGTGAAACGCCCTCTCCCGACGTTTTAAAACGCTGGAACACGTACGGCAACGACCTGCCGGACCTGCATCCGCCCTACATCGAAGAGGATTACCCCACACTCAAAAACCGTTACGCCTATATCGAGACCTCGCGCGGATGCCCCTACCTGTGCTCGTTCTGCCTGTCGGCCCTCGATAAGAAAGTGCGGTACTTCGACGACTCCGACATCCGTCGGCAGATTGAGAGCCTGATCGAACACGGCACACGCAAAGTCAAGTTCGTCGACCGCACCTTCAACCTGAAACCCGAACGCATGATGAACCTCATGCAGTGGTTGACTCAATTCGAAGGCACGGAGTTTCATTTCGAAGTGGTCGGCGACCTGCTCAATGACAACATGATGCATTTTCTGGAAACCGTGCCGCAGGGCATGTTCCAGTTCGAGATCGGCATCCAGACCACCACCGAGGAAGTGCAGGATACGATTCACCGCAAACAGAGCAACACGAAACTGTTTAAAACGATTGCAACGTTGATCCGGCAGGACCGCGTGCATCTGCATTGCGATCTTATCTTCGGCCTGCCGGGGGAGACGCTGGACGAACTGCTGGAATCGTTCACCGAAGTGTTGAAACTCAAACCGCACGAACTGCAACTGGGATTTCTGAAATTCCTGCCCGGCGCGCCGATTCGCGATCAGATCGAATCCCACGAATACCGTTACCTGTCCTTCCCGCCCTACGAATTCCTGTCGCACAAAGATCTGCCGGCGGAGGCAGTCCGCTTTCTGAAACAGTTCGCCGAGGTATTCGACCTGTTTTACAACACCCAGCGATTCCAGTTTACGCTCGATCACCTGTTCCGGAGTACTCCCCCGGTCGAAGTGTTCAAGCAGCTGATGGCCGCACTCGAAAAAGAGAACCGGGTCCTGAACGCCCTGTCGCTCGACCACCAGTACCGTATTTTTGCCGAAACCTTCCCGCTGGACTCAGATCCTCTTGCCTGGGATCTCCTGCAACTGGATTATCTGTATCATCAGCGCAGTTTTCGTCTACCGGAATTCATGAGGGCGCGGCTGGCCTCGAACGGCTCCTCATCCCCCAGAACTTGGGACGGGGACCGGAAATCGATGGTCGTGCCGTTTCGCCATACGCTGGAGTGGCAGGGTTCCTCGCCAAAGCTCACCCCCTCCCCCGCCCCCGTCTATTACGCGGTGGCGCACCCCGACACCGCCTCCGGCTACATTTCCCGGCCCCGGATCGAGCGGGTCGAAGCCTGATCCACATTTTATTTTAATTTTCCCCCACGAGGGGTTATGATGTGGATTTTCCAGACTAAATCACCTCAACACCCCCCTCCGGGGCCTGACAAGGAGTACCGAGAATGCCGGAGAGCAGTAACGACCGTTTGAACAAGAAAAGCCGCCTGATTACGGAAGGCGATAAACGT
>JAOUPX010000157.1 GCA_029879645.1 Nitrospinota bacterium | reverse complement strand
TAACGATTCCCTGTATTTTATCTTTCATGATTTGGATTCTCCATTCTGTATTAAATCAACAATTTATAGATTAATGGAATCGATTGTTAATTGGAATCCAAAACTGATTCTAAAGAAGTAAATTTTCAGGAGGTGGTGGAAGGTCAGGTCATGCTTTGTTTTCTCAAGGAACCGGGGCTCAATCGAAAACTCCTTTTAAAGGCCCTGTTAAAGGCCGCCTCCGGTGAATAACCCGCTGGCGTGGCCAAACAAATGAAGCGGGTGCCCGCCGATCCGAAAACCTTCAAGATTCACAATGGAGAACTTCTGTTGTTTTTCAATGATTTTTATCAGGGGCAGGTGGTCAACACCATCGTTCCCTGGAACCAGGACGAGGCCAATATGATGGCGAGCGCGGAAAACCACTGGAAACTGATGAACCGGAAATAACATCCGGCAAGAAAACCCCTCGCAAAGCAATTTGCGGGGGTTTCTTTTTTTAAAAGTTATTGAAGGAAACGGGTTCTTTCTTCCGGAGTGGGGAAACGGCAAGTACCACGCTTGCCGAAATAATGATACCGGTTGCGGGCGATGAGATCATAGACAAAGTCGCGCAGAGAAGAGGGTACCAGATAAAAAATACGAGACAATCCCCAGAGGCCCCCTATATCAGAAAGACATTTGAGGACCGCCGATGATTTTATAAGGGTGACCTTATTATCCCAGAGAGCCAGGTTGTCCAATTGGGACCGATGGGCTTCGTCGAGGAATTGTTTGGCGGCATCGCCCTGCAGAGGGGAAAATTGGTAGATGCGGTGTTTATCTTCCTGCAAAAGGAAATCAATAAAGCCGTTGCAAAAACCGCAAACGCCGTCAAAAAACAAAATAGGCACTTGATGTTTAAAATGGGTGCGGGCGGGAATCCAGCGGGCGTCAAACGTGAAAAGATGAAACATAAGAACCCCTATCGTCAGGTCAGCAAAATCGATGACCCCGAGGATTCCCAAGTGCATGCCGACCATCGCCAGCCAGACCCATGGTCTCAACTTTGGAAATAACGCCAGTGGGGCAAACCCGATCTCGAGACCCAGAGCGCCCCACGTCAACATTTTTAACAATATCGGTTGGGTGATCATCCACGTGCATAACGGATTATTGCGTGCCAGGGGATTGGCCAATACGTGAGACAATGCTGAGCCATCAACCCAACTGGGCGAGCCCAGCTTGTGGATTCCGCTGAGGGTGTAACCGAGCGCCATAAGGACCCATGCGCCGTAAAATATTTCCTTGGGAAAAGTCCAGTCGGGATCTTTTTCGCACCCCTTAGCCAGCGGCTCACCGGTTGGAATAACCACAAGGGCCAAAAGTGCCCAGCCGAGGAACGCGAGGCCAGGGTTGCCGGTAAAGATATTGCGGTTGAACATGCAGGCCCAGCCGTACCACAGTAGAATCGAAACCCAGGGCCGTTTCCATCCGATTATTAACAGTCCGGAGAGAATCGTCAAGACAACTAGAAACATCTGCGTGAACATGGGAGCATCGTAAAAGATCAAAATATTCGGAAAGATTTTGCTGGTCGGATTCCAGGACCCGTCGGGAATGAGTCCCTCACTGCTGAACATTTCGGGGCCATAGGGAATCAGGCTGGCGAAGTGGATAAAGAGATACACACCCAGAGCCATGCGGAAAATCGAAAACTGGTGAGGGCTGACGGGGTTCATGAGCAGTAAACTCCGAAACGATGCGTTTGTTCTTTATCCTTGGTGTTTGAATGCACTTCAATTTCCACTTCATCAAAGTCCTTAGGCAATCCAAACTCCTGAACCAGAGGCCTTCCAGGGCATAATCCTTGTTTAAGAACCGAATTCACTAGAACTTTTTCCGAGGGTTGAGTCAGCACGGGTCCATAGGCAAAGACGGCGCCATAAATATTACGGCGGTTGTAGGGTCCTTCAAGTTTTTTGTAAAGCGTGGATGTAATGGGGGCATCAAAAACGGTGTGCCCCTTACGTTTCAGTCGAAGGCGGAAATCGACGGCGAAGGTTTCGATCCCTCTAAAATGAGAAAACACCAGCGGCAGAGGTGAGGCAGCAGAAGCCAGCCCAATGCTCTTGATCGCACGAGAACCAATTGCGACCCCGACGATTTGCAGGGAACCGAGCAGAAAAAGAAGAAGATAGAGAAGGCGACGTGATTTCATTTTTCCGGTAGCGGTCCGTTGACGTTTTTAAAGCAAAGAATAGCGCCGATGCGCTGTTCCCTGAGTTCCTTGAAACCGCAGGGCGTGGTGGTGGTCACCGGATTGATGAAGGTGCCGAACAGCATGTCCCATACCGGCAGGTCGGCAAAATTATTGTAATGTTTACCCATCTGGTGATGAATACGATGGCTCTCCGGTCGTTGAAGGATGTAGCCCACCCATCGCGGTGTGGTGATGTTCATGTGATAAAAAAATTCAGCGACCCCGGTGATGACCATCACCCACGCCCCACCCTCTGGGGTCAATCCCAGACCGGTATAGGTGATCGCTCCAATGATGACCGAGTTACACAAAATTTCAAGTGGGTGTTTGTAAAAGGAGGTGATGGTTTCGATCCGTTGGGGGCTGTGGTGAAACTGGTGTGTGAGAAGCCACAAAAAATTGAGATCGTGCCGCCAACGGTGCCACCAATAGAAAATCAAAGTAATGAGAAGGTAGGCGATGACGGCGCCTACAGGTTCCGGCAGGGAGGATAGATCAAACAGACTCCCATGTTGAAGCCACTGGTCCCAAGTAATCCCTCCCAAAATGACCAGACCCAATTGAATTAAATTGATAAGAATTACCCGCACCCACCAGCCGGGAACGTGGGGCAATCTCTGGTCGGGGATAATCCGCTCCAGAGTCATTAAAAAAATGGCAATAACAATTAAAATAGTAACAGGCCACATATCTTAGAATAACTCCTGCGGGTTGAATAATAAAGTCCGGAGAGCATCTTCGATATCGACAGACCACGGTCCGCCAGTTTTGCATCGTATGCCACTGAACACCGCTATAGGGGAATCGTCTTTTTACCCTCAGACGGAAATGAATATTTTTGCTACAGTCGGCATGGGAGTATAATAGCACCATGACCGAGAACTATATGCAGAAAGCCATGGCTGGCAAGCCTCCAGTGGTCTTGTTCGACGGGTTATGTCCCCTGTGCCACGGAAGCGTGAACTTCCTATTGAAGGTCGACCAAAAAGGCCTGTTGAAATTCGCTTCGCTTCAATCGGATTACGGACGAACTATGGTCACAGCACACGGAAAGAATCCGGAGATTCTGGATACCATCTACTTTCTGGAAGGCAGGGGCCTGAGTGAAAAGTCTACCGCCTTCATCCGGATATCGAGATACCTGGGCGGCGTGTGGCCGCTGTGCATGATCGCAATTCTCATCCCCCGTTTCATGCGCGATTACTGTTACGATCTGGTGTCCAGATCCCGATATCAACAGTTTGGACGGTATGACACCTGCCCTTTGCCGAATCCAAAATTTGAAGACCGATTTTACCAATAAAATTATTTATCAGCACGGTTAAAAAACTTCCTTGCTGAACACCTGGCAGGGGTTGCGGACTGCGTAGGAATAAATGATGGGCATGAATTCGGAAAGTTTTGAATTGCCGGGGGCGGAGGACAGGGGGAGCGTCATCGGGTACTGAAAGGTGCCGGATTTTAAATCCTCGGCGGGCCAGTAGAACCAGTCGGGGTTTGCCGCCTGCTTGGGGAAGCGTATATCGAACTCCTCCTTTTTCGGATAGCGGGCGTTCTCCATGCAGAAGTTGACGAAATACGCCTGCACCACTTTCGCCTCCTGCACCGTCTGGGAATCCTTCATATAAAAACTGACCAACAGACCCCCAAGCAACAAAAGACCCGCAACGACCATCACCGGCATAATTTTTCTATCGGATTGTACGGGTTCTGAATTCATGGAACCAGTATAGCAGGGGAGAAATACCAAGCGGAAGCAGAGGTGGGAGAAGTCCGGTAGCCCAGCCCATTACAAAGAAAAAGAATAGCCGGGTCAGGCGGGCCTCAAGGGGGGAGCAAGAAAAGTCTTACTTCATCTCCATCATTTCAGAAACGCATATGATTCCGCCGTTGGCCAGAAAAGGATCGGATTGAGCGATCTCGACGGCGGCCTCGATGCTGTCCGCCTCGACCACTGCGAATCCTTTCATCGCGTTGGGATCATCATCCTGTGCCACCTGGGTGGACGTGACAAGGGTCGAATTCGTTAACGGCGTTCCCGGATTAACGACCCTGTCACCCAGGCCCTTGACCCAGGCTTTCCATTTTTCCAATTGAGCCGCCCCCTCCTTTTTGGAGCCAGGCTCGTCTCCGCCATGATACGCAATCATAAAATTGGGCATGTGTCCTTCCTTGTGGTTTATATTAGAAAGTTCCTGATGATAAAATTAGAATGTTCATTCGTATAGATTACATTGAAAAATAAAAAACTCAAGGAGGGAGAAGGAATGGCTTTTGTATTGTATGTAAGATTGAAGTCCGGACTGAATGAAGGCGATTTGCAAAATAAGCTGATGGAAAGGAAACCGCAGTTTTTAAAAGTTCCCGGCCTCATTCAAAAAATCTATGGCAGGGATAAGGCTACCGGTTATGCCTGCGGCATATACTTTTTTGAGTCCGAAAAAGCCCTGGAGGATTTTGCCGGATCGGAACTGGCCAGGACCATTCCTGAGGCCTATGAAGTGGTGGAAATAAGAAAAGAGGTTTACGAATGCATGTTTCCTTTAAGGCCGGAGACGGGTCCACTGCCTTAACAAATAAATGGCATTGGAAACAAGTGAAGCCTCGAGGAAAAAGTCTGAGGCAAGCATAGGGAGCCTGGCCCTTCGCCAGCAATTTCCTTTCAACCGCCAGGTTGGTGGTGGCAGACTCGGGGAAAAGTTGGAACCACGATCGACTGAAACCGAATGCGCTGGAAACAAATCCATCGCATGTCAAAATTGGACCCAGCGGGGTTCTGGGGATCCCTGAAAAAAATAAAAAAAGGGAGCAACTTTGCCCTTCGTGAGCAAGTTGCCCCTCCGGCGAGTAGTTGGTGGAGGCGGGGGGAATCGAACCCCCGTCCG
>JAOUPX010000156.1 GCA_029879645.1 Nitrospinota bacterium | reverse complement strand
CCGTCACACTGAACGAGGACTCCGAAGGCGAATTCGCCTACATCAAAAATACCGACAACCAGGTCATCTGGAAATATGGCGATAAAAAATAAATAGTTCTCCCTTTGCGAAGGCGGCCAGGGGGAACATATGGGTCTTTGATAAGTTAAATCAAACTCATAAAACCGATATCTTTTTTAATGCATTTTAATTAAGAGGAAATAAAAAATGCGTCTTGCCATTCTAATTATTTTATTTTTAATAACAGCATTTTGCGCCAAAAATGCTTTATCAGCTGACATTAGCATAGGCAATGCTCCTTGGGGAGAGGAACTAATATTAATTGACGGAGAAATTTCCACAGGTGATTTAATAAAAATTTTAGAACTTTCGAAAAAATTATTACTAAAAAACAAAGAACTTCAATTTCGGCTGAATTCTTCTGGTGGGGATTTTTTTGAAGCTTTGGATATTGGAAAGTTTATTAAAAAACTACATGCCCGCACAATGATAGTGGGGGAAATAAGCCGTGACCCCTCGAAACCTCTTACAAATTGTTTTAGCTCATGCTTTCTTATTTTCACATCCGGTTCGATTCGTGATTATAATGGCAATAATCAAATCTTCGATAGCTCGGGTAATAAATTAGTTAAAACAATCCCCGTTTTAGGAATCCACCGCCCTAAAATAAATCCAGCACAATTTGGTTCCTTATCTCCTAATGACGCCAAAGCTTCCTATAAAATGATTTTTCAAGACGCATCTAAATTCTTATCAGATTCTGGAGTTCCGAAGGACATTATTGATGAAATGTTCCGCGTTTCATCTCAAGAAATTAGACTAATTACAAAGGAAGAATTTATAAAGCGCATAGGGTTTACGCAGGCCTACTTTGCTGAATGGATACAAGATAAGTGTGGCGCTTTGGAAAAAAAAGAACTCAAGGATTTAGCAGAAATTCGTGCCCTACGAATATTATCCAATGATTCAGAAATCATTCCAAAATCAATGTCGGAAGGATATGTGAACTATTTAATAAAAAAACAAAACCAGATAAATTTTTGCAAAACCAACACTCTAATTTCTCATCAAAAATCAGTTTTGATTATCGATGATTAATTTCAAAAAAATATATCCATTTTTAAAATGCCCGACACACCCCTGAATAGAATGCAAAATAAATGGAAACGAACAATAAAAAGATAAAAATTTTTATAGACCAATGCACTTGGACGTGGATTATCTATTCATATTATCAGGAGCTGTTTGACAGTGGAGTAAACACTTTAAAATTATTTGAAAAATGTTCTCACCAGTTTTTTTACGATCTGGAAATACTTTTAAGTGAATATATCATCATTAGAATGTGCTGTTTGACTGATCCCGCCACATCAGGCCCTCAAAATAACCCGACTGAGAACCTGACCATCAACCATCTGCTTGAGAAAATCTTATGGCTGCCTGAAGTTCAGTCTCAACTTTACCCTGAAATTGATCGGCTAAATGAAATCGTAAGACCCCTTAGAAAAGCGAGAAACAAGATTATTGCACATGCGGACCTAAAAACTTCCTTCAATAACACCTTATTGGGAGCGATGCCCAAAGAAGACTATGAGGAATTTTTCAATATTCTGGAAAAAGCTGTTGATATCATGCATCAGCATTTAATAGGAGATCCACACTCTATAAAAGTCGCTATGGCCGACGAGCCGGCTCATCAATTAATTAAAAAACTTAAAAATATAAAGGATTAAATATCTCCAACCACAACCCCCAAAACCCTACCCGGAGTGGGGGTTTTGTTGTAAACTGGGTCGCTTCGGATACAATAGTTAGCGGGGCCGGGCAAGGCCCGGTGCAAGGGTTTCTCTATGGGCTCTGTGCTGAAAAAGGAAAAACATAGATTCTTCGCTGACGCTCAGAATGACAATTAACATCTCTCTGTCATTCTGAGGAGCCAACGGCGACGAAGAATCTGTGTTTAGATTTTAAAATAGGAAAAGTTATCAACCACCCCCAGCCCCTCCTTTTAAAGGAGGGGAGTTAAAATATGAAACACTTTAACGTAATAGTGATAGGTGCCGGGCACGCGGGATGTGAAGCGGCTTTGGCCTCGGCGCGGATGGGATGCGCCACGCTTCTGCTGACGCTCGATCTGGACAAGATCGCCCTGATGCCGTGCAATCCCGCCATCGGCGGCGTCGCCAAGGGCCACATGGTCTACGAGATCGACGCCCTCGGCGGACAGATGGCGCGTGCCATCGACCGCACCGGCATCCAGTTCCGCATGCTCAACGCATCCAAAGGTCCCGCGGTGCAGGGCAACCGCGCGCAGGCGGACAAGCATCAATACAAAAATGAAATGCGCCGCGTGCTGGAAGCGCAGGACCTCCTCACCATCGCCAGGGAAGAAGCGGAAGAACTAATCGTCGAAGGCGGAACCATTCGCGGACTCCGCACGGCCCAGGGCAATGAGTACACGGCGGGCGCGGTGGTCATCACCACCGGCACCTTCCTGCGCGGCCTGGTGCACGTCGGCATGAACAGTCACCCCGCCGGACGCGTCGGTGAAAAGCCGTCGAACATGCTTTCCGAATCGTTTCTGGCCTGCGGCTTCGAAGTGGCGCGTCTCAAGACCGGCACTCCGCCGCGCTTACTGCGCGACACCATCGACTTTTCCAAATGCACGATACAGGACGGCGACGCCGATCCAAAACCGTTTTCGTTCCAGACCGAGTCGGTCGATGGACGCCCGAAGGTACCGTGTCACCTGACCTACACCAACGAGCGGACTGCCGAGATCATCAAAAACAATATGCACCTGTCGCCGCTGTACAGCGGGAAAATCGAGGGAGTCGGACCGCGTTACTGTCCCTCCATCGAAGACAAGGTGGTGAAGTTCCCCGACAAGAGCACGCATCATATCTTCCTCGAACCGGAAGGGCTGGATACCGACTGGATTTATCCCAACGGCATCTCCACCAGCCTGGCGGAGGAGGTGCAGATTCAGGTGGTGCGCTCGATTCCCGGACTGGAAGAGGCCGAGATCGTAAGACCCGGCTACGCGGTGGAGTACGACTTCATTCCGCCGACACAATTGAAGGCGACGCTGGAGACCAAGCGCGTGCGCGGTCTGTTCCACGCCGGACAGCTCAACGGCACCTCCGGTTACGAAGAAGCGGCGGCACAGGGACTGATCGCCGGCATCAACGCCGCCCTGCAGGTACAGAAGCGCGATCCGTTCGTGCTGACGCGCATGGATGCGTACATCGGCGTGCTGATCGACGACCTGGTCACCCAGGGCACGAAGGAGCCGTACCGCATGTTCACTTCGCGCGCGGAATACCGTTTGCTGTTGCGGCAGGACAACGCCGACCTGCGCCTCATGGGCAAGGGTTACGAACTCGGGTTGATCCCGAAGGACGTGTACCAGGCGTCGCTCGATAAACATCGAGCGGTGGATACCGAAGTCGAACGCCTCAACCGCACCGCCGTTGTACCCAACAAGCCGACGCTGGCGCAGCTGTCGCAGATCGGCATCACCGATCTCAAAGGCCCGACCACGTTGGGCGGATTGTTGCGTCGGCCGGAAATCAACTACGGTCAGTTGATCGACGTGTTCAACGGGGCGTCGGTGCCGAAAACAGTTGCCGAGCTGGTGGAGATTCAGGTGAAGTACGAAAATTTTATCGAGCGGCAGAACCAGATGGTCGCCAAGCAGAAGAAGCTGGAGAACTACGTCATTCCGGTGGACATGGATTACCGGTCCGTCTCCGGCCTGTCGAACGAAGAAGTGCAGAAGCTGGAAGAGATTCGTCCGGCGACGCTGGGCCAGGCACTGCGCATCTCCGGCGTCACCCCGGCGGCGGTCAGCATCCTCATGCTCCTCTTGGAACGGCGCCCCCTGGCGGGGGAAGCCACTTGTTGACCGTTAACTCCTGGCGATAATCGTCGGGCACAATTGAGAATTATGATGACTAACCCACCCCACACCGATTCGGTTCAGTGGATCCTCGAAGTCAACAAGAGCGATATCGCCTACATCGTCGGATTGTTTGAAGCGTATGACGATTTCGCGGTGGTGCGCACGCTCGACCCGGCGCGGGGTCACATCGAACTGATGGCCTCCCCCGATTACGTCGGCGAAATCGCCAAACTGGTGAAACGCCTCGCTGATGAAATCCCCGTCCGCATATTAAAAAATTAGACAGGTCCTCCCAAACAAGTGATAGCCATCAACATCCTGGAGGAACGAATCACAGGATAAAATCAGAAAAAGCCTGAAAAAAAGAAAGAAAAATCAAAACCCAGATCCTTCGTCGCTAACGCTCCTCAGAATGACAGATAGTAACGTTTGGTCATTCTGAACGGAACGCTAGTGGAGTGAAGAATCTGGGTTTTGATTTTTAAAAAGGGAGGCCTTTTCATAAATAACAAAAGTGCTGTTGAGATTTTTCCCCTCCTTACGAAGGAGGGGATACAGGGGAGGTTGTGGTGCTCTCTTCCTTGCCTTTACTGGTTTTGCCTTGTTACGAAACCCGCACCCCACCTGTATCCTCCCCTCAGCAAGGGGAGGAATATTAAAAGCCCGATGTTTTGCAAAGCTCTCCTTTAGAAGGAGGGGAGCCATTTTTGTAAAAGTCTCTTTAAAGGGGAAGCATTAAAATTGAATCAGTGAATAAATCGGCAGATTTTTGAGTTTCGTTTTGCCATTGAGGAAGGTGAGTTCGATGAGGAACGCGACTTCGACGATTTCCGCCTTAAAGTTGTCGCGGACCAGGTCGACGGTCGCCGACATGGTGCCGCCGGTGGCCAGCACGTCGTCGATCACCACCACGCGTTGGCCCGCCTTCAACGCGTCCTGATGCATCTCGACGGTGTCGGTGCCGTATTCCAGATCGTAGGTTTTGCTGAAGGTTTTATACGGAAGCTTGCCGGGTTTGCGCACCATGACGCATCCTGCTCCCAGCGCATAGGCCAATGCCGAGGCAAAAACGAACCCCCGCGCCTCGATCCCCACCACGCGATCGACTTTCTTCCCCGCGTACCGTTCCTTGAGATGATCCACCACCCTGGCGAACTGAACGCCATCGCCCAACAGAGGCGTGATGTCCTTGAAGAGGATGCCTTCCTTGGGAAAGTCGGGGATGTCACGAATGATCT
>JAOUPX010000005.1 GCA_029879645.1 Nitrospinota bacterium | reverse complement strand
GCCGGGAACCAATAATCTGCTGAAAAACGCAAAGATCAATGCCATTATTAAAAATATGCACAAGGCTCAAAAACAGGTGGCGGCGATTTGTGCGGCTCCCATTGTACTTCACGCGGCTGGAATTCTAAAAGGTGTGGCAGTCACTTCCCATCCGTCAGTCCAGGAACAATTGACGGATACCCAATATTCAGATGATCGGGTGGTGGTGGACGGACATATCGTGACCAGCCGGAGCCCCGGTACCGCGCTCGAATTTGCCTTGAAACTGGTGGAAATTCTTTACGACAAAGACCGCATGGATACCGTAAACAAAGGAGTCATGGCCCGCCTTTAAACCCTCAAATTTTTTTCAATACACAACTACTTGATTTTCAAAGGTTTACTCTATTAAAATACTTTAGAAATGCTGCTTGGGGTGAATCTGTTACAAAATTTAAATCCTTTTCCAATCTATTTCATCCCTACTTACCATAAAGGTCCAACCGGGATCGGTTGAGCTGAATTGTTATATTTATTTCCTTGAAGGAGCGTTTAGGATGTTCGTTAATGTTTCCAGGAGTCAATCCTTGATAAATAAAATGCGCTTTATAAAAAGTTCCCAGTCGGCCTCTAAAAAGGTTTCCGCGCAGCGCTGTAATCACTGTGGGGGGTTGGTCCGGCCTTCCGGGGAAATCAACAGTTGTATCATGTGCTCACGGATTTCCGAGCACCATTGCGATACCTGTGCATATGTGCAACCGGCATAATCTGCGAAATTATTGAAAACGAGATGGGAAGAGGGCGGGGAAATCATACTCCGCCCTTTTTTACAGTAGATTTCCCTGCAATACGGTTACCGACTGCCCGCCTACCTGAATAGAATCAATTTCACTTCCGGCTCCCTCCACTCTCACTAGAATTCGGGAGGGACGTTTCATCTCAATTCCCTGCTCAATCACAATTTTTGAGGGATCAAGATTCTCAAAGACCCTGTGACGGAACAAATAAGCGCCTAAGGCACCCGCCGCACTACCTGTGGCCGGATCTTCAGGAATTCCTATAAATGGGGCAAAGGAACGCGAATGAACCGTGGATTGGGGATATTCAGTTTCTCCAGTGAACACATATATCATGTCCACATCCTTCAATACCGGCTTCAAAACGGAAAGATTGGGGATAACATTCTGGACCGCACTCAAAGTCTTCAAAGGTACATACAATGCGGGAAATCCCGTGGAAACGATCTGCATTGGAAACCTTGAATCTATTTGATCAGTAACCAAAGACAGGGCTTCGGCTATCTGATTAATTGATTCAAATTCATGCCCAAAATTCGGATCAGGTTGGTCCATGAACAGGCCGTCCGGCGTTTTATGGACTTTGACCAGGCCAGCACCCATTTCCAGGGTCAATGATTTCTGTTCTCTGGGTATTTTTCCGGTTTCCCACAGGATGTGGGCGGTTCCAAGGGTTGGATGGCCTGCAAAAGGAATTTCCTTTCCAGGAGTAAAAATCCGGACCTTAAAATCTGCCTCAGGATCATTTGCCGGGTAGATAAAAACTGTTTCAGACAGATTCATTTCCCTGGCAATTTGGATGTGAAGAGCTTCGGCTAGACCTTCTGAATCCGGAAATACCGCCAGGGGATTACCTCCGAATGCCTTATTGGTGAAAACATCGATTTGAAAGAATTTTAGGCCCATACCCTACTGGTTCCCATAACATATATTATGTCAACTAACAAATAGCCCCAAGAAAGGGTCTAAAAAGGACTAAGGTGTCTTGAGAAATAAATTTAAAGGAAGGAACCCTACTTGCCAGCAAGAGAAATAACGGCAGACTGAATATGCTCTGAGGAAAGACCGTACTTGGCATACAATTCTTCCTGAGAACCTGTCTCGGCAAAAGTATCTTTAACACCGATACGCTTCACTGGAACTAGAATATTATTGTCACTTAAAACTTCAAGAACAGCATCTCCCAGCCCACCAATAACGTTATGATCCTCGGCGGTAATCACAGCGCCGTGCTTTTGGGCCTGTTCGATGATCAACTGACTGTCTATCGGCTTGATGGTGGAAATGTTCACCAGAGTCGGATGAATATTGTCTCCTTCGAGAAGTTTCATTGCCTCAAGGCTTTCCTGAACCATGCCCCCGGTTGCGAAAATAACGACATCCTGCCCCTGCTTAACCACGTTACCCTTGCCAATCTGGAATTTATAGGAGGAATCATAGATACCCTTGACCTTGGGCCGGCCAAGCCGCAAGTACACAGGGCCCACATGATCCACCAGAGCACGGGTCGCCTGTACGGCTTCTTCATAGTCCGCTGGCTGGATGACCGTCATATTGGGCATGGCACGAGTGTAAGCCAGGTCGACGATCATTTGTGCCGTCGGCCCGTCCTCCCCAACCGCAAGTCCCGCATGAGTCCCCACCAGCTTGACGTTGGTATTGGAGTAAGCCACACTGACCAGAGTCTGATCCATGGTTCGTCCCAGCAGGAAACAGGCAAATCCGGTCGCAAAGGCAACCTTGCCGGTTGTCGCCAGACCGGCGGCCGTGCATACCATATCTCCTTCACTGATTCCCATATTGAAGAAACGCTCAGGATATTTATCGCCAAACTTCTTGCTCCGGGTACTATCGCTTACCCCGGCATCAAGGACAACGATCCTGGGATCTGCACCTATTTCTTCGAGACAAGCGCCATAGCCGTCCCGGGTAGCTCCGTCTTTCATTCCAGCTCCTTCAAGGCTTTTTCGTAATCTTCATCCGAGGGCGCCACACCATGCCAGGAAGTCTTGCCTTCCATAAAACTGACGCCCTTCCCTTTAATCGTATCGGCTATGATAACGCGCGGTTTCTTCTCATCCAAAGGCAGAGTCAGCGCTTTGTACACCTGGTCCATATCGTGTCCATCGATGCGATGAACATCCCATCCGAATGACCGCCATTTATCCTCCAGGGGTTCTATATCTTTGAGATCCTTGGTGATATTGTCTTGGGCGACCTTATTGAAATCAACAATGGCGATCAGGTTGTTGGAATTAAATTTGGAGGCCGACATGGCCGCCTCCCAAACCTGCCCTTCCTGGAGTTCGCCATCACCCATAAGAACGTAGACTTTGTAATCTTTCTTTTCAAGCCGGGCGGCCAGCGCAATACCATGAGCAACACTCAAGCCCTGGCCAAGACTGCCGGTCGCAATTTCAACCCCGGGGGTTTTGGGATGAGGGTGACCCGACAAATTGAGTTTGCTGTTTATTCTCCGATAATCGACCAGATCCTCGTCGGAAAAATAACCGGCCCGAGACAACACCGAATAAAAGACACCTGTTGCATGCCCTTTGCTCATGACAAAACGATCCCGATTGGGATCCTTCGGGTTGTTGGCATCATATCGCATGACCCCAAAGTACAAGGCCGTCATAATATCTGCCGCCGAAAGACTTCCCCCGGGATGTCCGGATCCAGCGCGATGGATTATTTCAAGGCTCTTTCGCCGGATTTCTCTGGCGATTTGCCGTAATTCGGAAACCTGAGTTTCCGCAGTTTGAGCGGTATTCATAAATTTGGTTGGGAATGATTTAATAAAAGAATGGCCTTCCGGCTCATTCCAGATGGGGGATTCTAACAGCAATAAAACAGAATTAAAAGGAGAGAACGATAAATTCTCAGAAATGCCGCCCAAAACTCAGGAGGGAACGGTTATTTTCTCGTTTGCAGCAATTACCTCATTACATTTTTCAAGAAGTTCAGAAAAATTAACCGGTTTTTTGAAAAACATATCCCCGCCCGCTGCAGTAACGGCTTTTTCCGTATACTGGAGACTGGCCGATATAATAAGGACCGTCATGTTCTTTGTCCGGGGGTTATTTTTCAAATTTTTACACACTTCCAACCCGTTGAGACCTGGAAGGTTGATATCCAATAGGATGATTGCCGGTTGAAAATGAGCGGCCTTGAGACCTGCATCCAGACCATCAAATGCCACTTCCACGACATAGTCGTTTTTAACAAAAAACTTTTTAAGGAGAGTGGCAAACTTCTTCTCATCATCCACAATCAGTATTTTCTTAGAAGACTTGTCTTCCGCTTCCTTTTTGAGAATTTCCTTGATCATGGATATGGTGTGGCCACTTTTTTGAAGTGCATATACCTGTTTACAACGCTCCTGAACCCACGCAGGATAATAACCCACAATTCCTTTTCCACCAGGATGGGCTTCCTTTACCGGGTCAGGAAAAAAATCATACTTCTTCTGCCATAGCCACAAGGTTTTTCTGGTAATCGGTACCACCTTTAGAATATCGGCGGCTGTCACACGGTCATTATTATGATTGGTATTGTTTGAGTTATCCATGATCCCTGGAGTTAAGTAACAATAATCAGTAAATAAAAACTTAACCTAAAACCATTACCTCCCGGTTAAATTTTCTTTCACCTTCATTATATACAGTTAATGTAATCGCAACAAGCGAATTTTTTAAAAACTTTGCCAATACTTTTAAACTCTTAATAAGTTAATAACTTAAATCCAGATTAAAAAAACCAAACCATTTAAACAGATAAAACCCTATAACTAATTGAATTTAAATTGATATTTTAAATAATAATAGTTTACTGTTTATAAAAACTTTACATAATCATCTATCAGGGATAATTCCTCCAAGAGATTTTGGCCATGAAGGTCAATAAATCAATCCAAAGGACAGATCACCCTTCCCTTTCTTCAACTTACTATAATATAATAACTTTTATTCATAATTTTCTTTGGAATTGAAACCATCCATGCTGAAAAATCGTCCCACCGCAATCGGTGGATTATTATTCCTGCTAATTATCAACTTATTGATTTTTCAACCTGTTAATGGGTTTTCCAAGGACAGGCGGTTTTTTATAGCCGAATCCGATTCGGATCCTTTAAAAACACAAGATTTGGATAACGAGCCTCTTCGAGAATTAGATAACCAAAAAACTCAAACCCCCGAAAACAGCAACCCCACCGAAAGTGAATCTTCTCCCCAACCTTTACCAGAGAAGCCAGACATTATATTGGTAAATTCACTACAAATGTCTTTGCGGGATGTTATAGAAAACACCCTTAAGAGTAATGTCAGCATTGCCGTTCAACAGTATCAATCAAAAATCCGCAAGGAGGAAATCATCACCCAGGAGGCGGACTTCGATCCCAGTATTTCGCTGGAGGGGAAAGCGACCAAGTTAAAACAACCTTTAGCTTCAGCCTTTGCTCAACCCCCGCTCTCTAAAACCAATTCCCAAAGTCTTGACTTGAGTTTTAATCAGAAACTCAAAACAGGCACTGAGTATGAACTTAAATTTGAAAATGAGAGGAATGAAACCAATTCGGCCTTTGCGGGATTAAACCCCCAATACACAACCCGTTTTGAAGTGAATCTGACGCAGCCTCTTCTTAAAAATTTTGGATTGGATATCAACAAAACTAATATTTATATCGCCAATAATAATCTGGATATTTCTGATTTTGATTTCAAGAATAAAGTCATCAATGTGATCAGTGATACCGAAAACGTGTATTGGGATCTGGTATTCAGCCTGGAGGATTTAAAAGTTCAGCAAAAGTCTGTGGAACGGGCCAAGGATCTCGAGCGCCGGGTCAAAGCCCAGGTGGAGGTCGGGACTATGGCTCCTTTGGAAATTCTACAGGCCAAATCCGAGGTGGCCTCACGAGAGGAGGCGGTAATCCAGGCCCGGAAACTCATCCAGGACAATCAGGATAATCTTAAAAATATTCTCAATATTCATTTTGACTCACCAGACGGTATGAAGGAAATCCAACCATTGGATTCTCCCCAGTTTCTGGTGGAATCCCCGATATCGCTTAAAGAGTCCATTTTTACGGCCCTTAAGAAGCGGCCCGATTACCAGGCAAAAAAAAAGGAACTGGATAATAAAAATATCCAGGTCAAATTTAATGAAAATCAGCTATACCCCACTCTGGATCTGGTGGCCAGTTTCGGCCTGAATGGGATCAGCGGTGATGCTCAAGCGGTAGGTTTCCCTCCGAACACCAATCCCTACGGAGGTAACTTTGGACGCAGTCAAGAGCGTACATTTTCAGGAGATTTTTCGACCTGGGAAGGCGGCCTCGTATTTTCCTATCCCATTGGCAACCGAGCCGCTAAAAGCCGGTTTACTGCGGCAAAACTGGAGGCGGCCCAACTTCTACTGGACATTAAAGATCTTGAGAAAACCATTGTCGTGGAAGTCCGGGAGGCCGCAAGGCTAATCAATACCAATATAAAACGAGTGCAGGCCGCCCGCATCGCCCGCAAGCTGGCGGAAGAAAAACTTAGCGCGGAAGAGAAGAAATTCGAGGTCGGGCTTTCCACAAGTTTCAACGTTCTGGAATTTCAAACCGACTTGGCGGAGGAACAAAGCAAAGAATTGAAAGCCATTATTGATTTCAATAAATCCAAAATCAAACTCCGGAAAGTACTGGCCACTACGTTGGAGGAATACAGCATCCAAATGGCATCCGACTCCAGCCCATGAAAATTAAAACCCTGTCTTACTTCCTGGCCGGCCTTCTGGGGGTGGGTGTCCTGATCTGGCTTACCAGTTCCCCAACGTCACAAAACTCAAAACCTGTTCCCTTTAAAACCACATCCGTCATTCAAGGCGATCTGGTGGTCAAAGTTTCTGCTACCGGGGTGGTCGAACCCAATTTTCAAGTCGAAGTTAAATCCAAGGCCAGCGGTGAAGTTCTCCAATTCGAATTTGAAGAAGGTGACCGGGTTAAAAAAGGACAACTTCTCTTGAAATTGGATAAGTCGGATGAAGTCAGGAACGTTTCCCGCTCCAAGGCCGATCTGGCCAGCGCCACGGCACAGCTCAATAAAGCCAAAACCGCCCTCCTCTCCCAGAAAACCAAATACGAAACCAGCTTAAAATCCGCTCGCTCCAGAGTCCAGGAAGCGGAAGCCAATCTCCAGGAATCTCAGGATAAATTGAAACGGCAGGAAGACTTGTTTCAGAAGAAATTTGCATCACGGGAAGCTTTGCAGGCGGCGCAAACAGCATTCAAAGTCAATCAAGAAAACTTGGTCCAGGCCCGGTCAGATATGCAGGCTGCAAAGGATACTGTTCACGATATAGAAGTGAAACAGCATGAGATTGCACTGGCGCAGGCCGAGGTCCAACGGGCCAATATTGCGCTTGCAGAAGCCGGAGACCGGCTCGAGGAAACCGAAATATTTGCCCCCATATCAGGAATATTGATCGAAAAGCTGGTTCAACAGGGACAGATTATCTCTTCAGGAATTTCCAATGTTTCGGGAGGAACCGCCCTGTCCAGCATCGCCGACATGTCCCGCATGTTCATCACCGCAGATGTCGATGAAACGGATATCGGCGCCGTTCATATTGATCAGCAGGTTAAAGTCACAGCTGACGCCTTTCCAGGAAAAACTTTTACCGGCCAGGTTCAGCGCATTTCTCCTAAGGGAATTGTAGAAAACAGCATCACTATTTTCAAGGTTAAGATTGAAATTCAGGGCGAGGGAAAAGAAATCTTAAAACCAATGATGACCGCCAATGTTGATATAATAAGCGAAGAATTAAAAAACGTACTGTATCTGCCGCGGGAAGCCATCCGCGTAGAAAAAAATAAAAAATATGCGGCCATACTGGTGAACAACGAACCAAAGGAAGTCCTCGTAACCACTGGCGTTAGGAATCCGATTTACATTCAGATCGTATCGGGACTGAAGGCGGATCAAAAAGTACTCACCGGTGACTGGAAAACTTTATGGGAGGAACATCAGAAAGGAGACGATAACATGTCCACCATTCGAAAAATGTTGTTCCTTCTGCGTTCCAAATAAAACCTTGATTGAAGTCGAAAACCTCAGTAAATGCTATCCTTTGGGCGGCCAGCAGGTCCAGGCTCTTAAAGGGGTCAGTTTTAAGATCAGCAAGGGAGAGTTTGTCGCCATCATGGGGCAGTCTGGAAGCGGTAAATCCACCCTGATGAATCTTCTGGGATGCCTGGACCTTCCCTCGTCCGGCACCTACCGTCTGGCCGATATTGACGTCAGTACCCTGAATTCAGACCAACTGGCCGATATCCGGAACCGGCGGATTGGATTTGTATTTCAAAGCTTCAATCTTCTACCCCGTTCCTCTGCCCTGGAAAATACCGAACTGCCTTTGCTTTACGGGGGTGCCTCAGATCCCCAATCCAAAGCCCTGGAAGCTTTGAGCAAAGTAGGACTCGACACCCGCGCCAAACATAAACCGAATGAACTTTCCGGCGGCGAACGCCAAAGGGTGGCCATCGCCCGGGCCATTGTCAACAATCCCTCCATCATTCTGGCGGACGAACCAACCGGCAATCTGGATTCGAAAACAGGAGAGGAAATCATGGAAATTTTTTCACGCCTCAATCAGGAGGGAACCACGGTGATCTTGGTCACCCACGAACAGGAAGTGGCTCAATACGCCCGCAGAACGATCCTTATGAGGGATGGCTTGATTGTCAGTGATTCATCCAGGGAGTCCGAATGTTAATCTGGGATTTGTTTAAGATCGCCTTACGCAGTCTCCGCGCCAACAAGCTGAGAACGTTTCTTACCACCCTCGGAATCATCATCGGCGTCGCCTCTGTTATTTCAATGGTATCGCTGGGAGAAGGAGCAAGGCGTCAAACGCTGAGCACCATCGCCAAATTTGGAACCAACATCATTAGCGTAAAACCCGGGGAACAAAAAAGTCGGCATGTTAGCTCCGGAAAAGTCGAAACATTGGTGTTGGGTGACGCCAACGCCATTCGCGATTTTATTCCCGATATTACCGGCGTCGCCGCACAGGTATATGAGAATGGCCAGTTGAAATTCGGCAACAAAAACAGTAATAGCACTATACGGGGAACCGGCAAGGACTATATTTGGATGGCCAATTTTCAATTAGCGGAAGGAAGATATTTTACCGAGGAAGAAGTCCGGTCGGCACGGAAAATCTGTGTATTGGGCGCCACAGTCGTTAAAAATCTTTTCGATGGTGGAAATCCGGTGGGAGAAACTCTTAAGGTAAACGGTGACAATTATCTGATAATAGGAACGACCGTAGCCAAGGGAGCGCTGAGTTGGTTTGATCCGGACGACCAGATTTTTATTCCTATCACCACTGCCCAAAAACGATTATTCGGATTGAAGCATGTACAATCTATCGATGTCCAGGTTAAAGATATGAACGATATCGATACAGTCAAACAGAATATTGAAAAGCTTTTGCGCCGACGCCATAATCTTCGAGAGGACGAGAAAAACGATTTTCACGTCCAAAACTCCGCTGAATGGCTGAGCAGTTGGGGAAAAGCAGCGGAAACCTTTCAATTTCTGCTTGGAGGTATTGCCACCATATCCCTTCTTGTGGGCGGTATCGGCATCATGAACATCATGCTGGTTTCAGTAACCGAACGCACGCGTGAGATAGGTATACGCATTGCCATTGGCGCCAAGAAAAAGGAAATCCGCAAACAGTTTTTAATTGAATCGGTTCTCATCAGTTTTTTAGGGGGCAGTATCGGGATTGGCCTCGGCATCCTGATTTCAAATACCGTTTCCAAAATCGGTGGCCTGGAGACGATTGTTTCCATGCAATCCATCCTACTGGCGTTCGGTTTTTCCGTGGGAATCGGTATTTTTTTCGGCCTGTATCCTGCAAACAAGGCCTCCAACCTCAACCCCATTGATGCCCTGAGATACGAATAAGTTCCCCCCTGCCCCGCCCCTTGCTATAATCCGTCATTATCGATCATTAAAAGGAATCCCGTACCACCATGAAAATCCGTCCCAACCTGGAACAATTTATGGAATGGAGCCGGAGTTTTGAAAGAATTCCTGTTTCGGGTGAAAAATCCGTACAAAATTTCAATTCCCTGCATTTTTTCCGTTCCCTGTACAGGAACAGTCCAAATGCATTTTTGTTTGAGAGTGGAAACGGGCCTGAAGCCACCGCCCGATACACCCTGATGGGTCACTCAAATTCCCAAACACTCCAAGCCGATAGCGATCAGATTACAATTTCCCATAACGGAACGCGGGAGACCATGAACCTTTCTCCCGATGCAGTTCTCAATCTTCTTGAATTTGAAGCACACGACACCCCTTTCGACCACACACCGCATTTCTGGGGAGGGTGGGTCGGAACCATCACTTATGAAATGGCTCAGTGGCTTGATGCGGTCAACTTTCGTTCTAAAGAGGATCTCCACATCCCTCTAATTTATTTTTTTCAAGTGGATCATTTATGGATTTTCGATCATAAAATTGGTGTGCTCAAGATGGTTGTTTCTGAAAAATGCACAGGCGATCCTCAAAATTATTACAGTAAAACGGTTAAGGAAATTGAATCTCTTTGGCGCAAGGCGGAATCGATATTGAATTCCTTTCCCGAATCCGTTCGCCCGTCTCCTGCCGCCGCGCACCCCGATAATGGATCGAATCTTCGTCCAAACATTTCCAAAGAGCAATATATTCAAATGGTCCAGCGGACCAAACGTTATATTGAGGAGGGTGACATTTACCAGGCCAATCTGGCGCAGCGTTTTGAAGCCGAATTCAAAGGGGATCCTATTGACCTGTATGAAAATCTCATAAAATTAAACCCCTCTCCTTTTTCGGGATATTTGACACTGGGGAATATAAAATTGATCAGTTCGTCGCCAGAGCGACTGGTCAGGATCGAAAAGAATGTTTTAGAAACCCGGCCTATAGCCGGAACCCGGCCCCGTGGTATAAATCCACAGGAAGATGATCACCTGAAAGCCGAATTACTGCTTAATGAAAAGGAACGGGCGGAGCACCTCATGTTGGTGGATTTGGAACGCAATGATATGGGGAGAATATGTCAATTTGGCAGTGTCCGGGTGACCGATCAGATGTTTGTCGAGCAATATTCTCATGTCAGCCATATCGTTTCGAACATCCAGGGCATCATCAGGCCCGGAATCACCCTAAAGGATATGTTGAAAGCTGTTTTTCCAGGAGGAACCATCACCGGTTGCCCTAAAATTCGATGCATGGAAATCATCGACGAACTGGAACCCGTGAGGCGAGGACCCTATTCAGGAAGCTTCGGTTATATCGGTTTTGCCGATTACCTCGATCTCAACATTGTGATCAGAACTATCCTCCTGAAAGACAAGACCGCCTATTTTCACGTCGGCGCCGGTATTGTTGCCGATTCCATCCCAGAGCAGGAATACCAGGAAACCCTCGACAAAGCCGCCGCAATGATCAATGCCCTAACCTCAAATCGGAAAACGTGATGGAACCTATTGCCTATCTGAATGGAAATTTTGTTAACCTGAGGGACGCCAAGGTATCCATCCTGGACCGCGGATTCTGTTACGGCGATGCCCTGTTCGAAACATTACGGGCTTATTCCGGAACGATATTTCGTATGGATCAGCATCTGGACCGGTTGGAACGGGGTGCCAAAAGTATCTTTTTTGAATTACCGAAATCCCGCCAGGAATTTGGAACTATTCTTTATCAAACATTGGAAAAAAATCAAATTACCGACGGGGTTTTGCGACTCACGGTAACCCGGGGTCTGGGAACAATGGGTAAATTATGGCAAACCGGCATGACTCCCAACTTGTCGGTGTATGCGGCACCTTATAAAGGTCCACCCGTGGAGTGGTATGAAAAAGGCGTGCCCGTATCGTTAATCCCAGATTGCGCCCCAAAGTTTGGAGGGATGAAGGAACAAATCAAAACGACCAACTACTTAAGTCAGATTCTGGCACGAAAACAGGCTGTGGACCAGAATTCGGTGGATGCGGTTATGGTCAATGAAAAAGGTGAAGTGTGTGACGGCACCATATTTAACATTTTCCTGGTAAAGAACGAAGAATTATCCACTCCTGCTGTCAATGGTTACGTTCTCGCCGGTGTTTCGCGGCAGGTGGTTCTGGATGTGGCTTCTCAATCGGGTATCGCCTGCAGGGAAAGAACCATAAATGTAGAAGATGTATTACAGGCGGATGAAATTTTTCTGACCAACACCGGGTGGGAAGTCCTTCCGGTCACCCGCGTCAACGGGGAAACCGTCGGAAACGGCCAGCCGGGTCCGCTGACCCGCCGCCTGAGGCAGGGATTCCAAAAATGCGTTGATGCCGAAATTGGGAAATGATAAGCTTCGTCCTTGATCAACTGACTAATAAGTAATTGAGAAAGCCAATATGGATGCATTTGATAATTTTTCGGATAACCCGAGCGGTGTCATTTCGGACAAGCAAGCCAACCTGGAATGGTTGCCCAAGGATTCATACGGGGATCTGGGCCGCTGGGTTAACTATCAAGAAGCGCTGTCCTATTGTGGGACAATGATCAGTGTTTATGCCGGGGGACAGAACGATTGGCGTTTACCGACCAAAGATGAAGCATTGGGGTTATTTCACGAGGACCTGAACCAGTTGGATTGGGAAGGGGAGCGCGTTCATATCCATCCACTGTTTGTCACCAAATGTGCCCGCTTGTTATGGACCTCAGAGGAAAACGAAAAGAACCAGACCATTGTGGTTAACTTTAAGGATGGTTCGACGCAATTCATGGATAAGGACCACCGCGATAATGTGGCAGCTCGTTTAGTTCGTTCGGTTAAATAATCAGTTTAGAAAGATAGTCCGGCGCACCGCCAGAACGTCTTTCGGTCCATGGTGTGAACAGCCAACTCCAAATAACGTTCCTCCTCAAACGCCTTTTCCCTCACCCCTTCATCCTGAAATGTAATAACTTGAACATCTGCGTGTTTGGTTTTTTTAAATCCGTTAAATAAAGTTGCGGGGTGCGAGGCTTGCAATCCAAGAGGAAATTGCCGGGCGATCCGAACTTTCTTTATCGGGTTATGGAGATCCACACACAGAAAGTCTCCTTCCAGCCAATAGTCGATCAATTGCCCTTCCTCCTGTCCGGGTACAAAGACTTTATCCTCCACTTTGACAGCAAAAGCCGTTCCCGGTTTACCACGAATCCATACTTTTCCTGTATCCTTGATTTCAGGCATTATTGAAATTTTACCCCTAATACGCTTGAGTTTTGACAAGATCAGGCTTTTATACCATAATTTTCATATATTAATTTCTGAAGATCAAGCCCTTGACCTCACCATTTGAATCACGACTGCAAAGCGAATTGAATCGCAGACAGAAGACGGGACTGCTCCGTACGCTGGAAGTTCTGGACGCCTGCTCCATCAACATGATCAGCAACGATTATTTTCAATTACGATCTCATCCCGAGGTAATTGAGGGAGCCCGGGAGGCACTGGAACGCTATGGGGCCAGTAGCAGTGCGTCTCCCCTGCTCTCCGGTTATCTGCCCTGCCATCAACAACTGATCCAGCAACTGATGAACTGGAAACAAAAGCCCGCTGGATTATTGTTCAATACCGGCTTTATGGCGAATCAGGCCCTCCTGACCCACCTGCCCAGCCCTAAAGATTTGATTCTGGCGGACCGTCTGATCCATCATTCCATTGCCCAGACACTGGGGAAAAGCGATACCCGTTTCAAGCGGTATCACCATCTGGATTTAGACCATCTGGAAGAATTGCTGCACCGCAATTTTAATAAATATGAAACTGTGTTCGTTGTTACCGAAAGTGTATTCAGCATGGATGGCGATTATCCGGACCTTCCACGCATAGCCGGTTTAAAGCAAAAATATCCTTTCGTCTGGATTCTGGATGAAGCCCACGGTACAGGAGTTTTCGGTCCCACCGGAGGGGGATTGGCCGAGGAGCAAGAGGTGTTGGACACGGTCGACATCCTCGTCGGGACGCTGGGTAAGGCCCTGGCAAGCATGGGTGCCTATGTACTGACAAATTCGAATGTAATTACTGATTATCTGACTAATTACTCCGGCGAGCTGATTTACTCCACTTATCTGGGTCCGCCTCAGGCGGGAGCCGCCGGAGCGGCCCTTAAAATCATTCGTAAATCACAGGCCACTGCCAGGAGCATCCGCGATACAGCCATTAGGTTCAGGGAGAAATTAAGGAGTGGTGGCTGGGAAACCAATACATTTGATTCTCAGATCGTTCCGGTAATATTGGGAAATCCGGATGATACGCTTGAATTACGAAATAAATTGCTGGAACATGGAATATTAGTGGGTGCGGTACGTCCGCCCACCGTTCCGCAAAATTCTTCACGCCTTCGTTTTTCGTTTCATTCGGGGGTAGGCGAAACTCATCTTGACGAAATCATGTCGATTTTAAATTCATGGCAACGAAGATAAAAATTACCGCAATCTGCGGGTGGGCTCTACCGGAGGATTGGTTTTGCCATTTGGTAGAAACTTATTTTCCCGGGGCAGAAGTTCGCGCCTGCTATCCAAGGAATCCTGAAAACGAGGAAGAGGCAGCCTTTTTTTTGGCTGATACAGCAGACTTGATAATCGGTTATTCGCTGGGAAGCCTATGGATTCTCCATCATAAAAACAAGATCTCCCAGAATACGAAGATCGCCTTGATGGCCCCCATACTGGCTTTTCCGGCAGAAAAGAATCTGGGAGGGAAAACGCCTTACGGAAAATTAAAATATCAAAGAAAAATGCTGGCCTCCGTTGACGACTATGCCTCAGCCGTTAAGGGATTCTTTGACCTGAGTGGAATCCGGTTACAGGACAAAGAGCTTAAGCAGCCTTACAGCCGTGATATTTTGATCCAGGGCCTGAACTTTTTGGAAAAGGTCAGCGTGTCTCCCAAGGTCGCGGAAGGATGTATTGCCGTGTCCGGCCAACGGGATCCACTGCTGGACGGAAAGCAATTAAAACAGCTGATACCTCATCTAACCCTGCTGGAAGAATGCGACCATTCTCCACATAAACTGCTTTCCCATTTATCACAGCATCCCGGCATAACAAACAACCCGATTATTCCCGCCTCTCAAATTCCACAGCCACAACGGTACATATGAAAATATTCGGTATCGACTTCACCAGCGCCCCCAGTCGCAAAAAACCCATTACCGTGGCAGAAGGCGAGTTCCTTAAGGGAACCTTGACCATCCATGATATCCATGCATTGACAAGCTTTCTGGAATTTGAAGAATTTCTTGAGCAAAAAGGTCCCTGGGTTGCAGGTATTGATTTTCCCTTTGGCCTGCCGGGAGCTTTTTTATCCACATTAGGACTACCTCATAACTGGCAGGATTATGTCGAAAAATTGTCTCGGCGGCCACGAAGTGAATTCGAAAATAAAATTAAATCATTCAAGTCGAAACAACCTTCGCCATTTAAAGAACCCCTGCGATTCACTGACGTATTGGCCTCCGCCCAAAGTCCATTAAAACTGGTCAATGCCCCGGTGGCCAAAATGTTTTACGAAGGATCCCATCGCATATTAAAATCTGGAGCTTCTATTATTCCCTGCCTTCCAAATAAGACCAATCGCACAATACTGGAAGCCTATCCGGCTTTGGTGGCCCGCCGGTTTGCACCGTCTTACAAAACTGAAACAAAAGATACCCCCTCAAAAAAATCCGCTCGTAAAAACATTATTGCCGGAATACTGGGCCGTGCCTTAAAAACCGAATTTGGATTTTCGTTAAAAATAAATACTGCCATTAAAGACGAGTTGCTGAAGGATTCTAAAGGAGATCGCCTGGATGCGGTGCTTTGTTCTTTGCAGACGGCCTGGGCTTACAGTCAGGCCTCCAGCGGATACGGCGTCCCAAAAAGTTCAAAATCCTTGCTGCGTTCCGAAGGTTGGATTATAGATCCGTCACTGAATCTGGATGATTCCGACCGGCATAAAAAATCGAAACCCATCACTTACTCGGCTGCAATTTCCAAGAAAATTGAGAACACTGAAAAAGACAGCCGAATCGTCCGAAATCTTCTTGAAAAACTTAAGAAGCTGACAGACATCGGCCTGGCGCTTTCCCGGGAGCGAAATCTGGATATCCTTCTTGAAATGATAATGGATGAGGCCCGCGCTTTTACAAATGCTGACGGCGGAACGTTATATATTCTGGAAAATGAAAAACTTCATTTTAAAATTTTCCAGAACGACACTTTAGATATAAGAATGGGTGGAAACCATAAGTCCGCGATTCCGTTTCCTCCTCTCGAACTTGAGGCCTCCAATGTTTCGTCCCATGTTGCTTTAACTGGCCTGACAATTAATATTCCAGAGGTTAGCAAGCATACGGAGCATAGTTTTTCAGGCCCCCGATTGTTTGACCAGAAATTCAACTACCGGACCCAATCCATGCTCCTGGTCCCAATGAAAAACCAGGAAGAAGAAATTATTGGTGTTATCCAATTGTTGAATGCCAGAAAACCGGGCAGCGCCCGACAGGTCATTCCTTTTTCACATGAAAATGTCCGCTGGATTCAGTCCCTGGCATCGCAGGCCGCCGTGGCCATCACGAACGTTTCCCTGGTTGAGGAAAATCGGAAAGTTTATTCCCAGGTTGCCACAGCGCGTGATATGGCTCTGGAGGCCAATGCCGCCAAGAGCAAATTCCTGGCCAACATGACCCATGAACTGCGTACCCCGATGAATGCCATTATCGGTTACACGGAAATGCTTCTGGAAGAAACGACGGAACAGAATCTGCCGGAAATCCACAAGGACCTGGAAAAAATAGGCAGTTCTGCCAAAATACTCTTGCGGCTAATCAATGATATTCTGGATCTGTCAAAAATTGATGCCGGCAAAATGGAAATCCAGTTAAAATCCTTTAAAATCGAGGAAGTTATTCAAGCCGCCATCCAAACCATTGAGCCTATTGTTCAGAAAACGAACAATTCTCTGAATATTCAATGTGATGATAATCTGGGGTTTATGGTTGCGGATATGGACTGGGTGAGGCAGATATTAATCAACTTGTTAAGCAATGCATGCAAGTTTACCAAGAAGGGTCAAGTCATACTGAATGTTATTCGGGTAAAAAGAGATAATAATCCATGGATCATTTTCACGGTTACGGATACAGGTATCGGCATTCACCCAGAAAACCTCAGGTCGATATTCTCGGAATTCACTCAGGCCGATTCATCAATCAATCGCAAATTCGGAGGCACAGGATTGGGGTTGGCCATCAGCCTGAGATTTTGCCGCATGATGGGGGGAAACATTACGGTAAAAAGTAAGCTCAATAAAGGGACTACCTTTACCGTTCAATTACCGGCCAAAGTGATTCCCTTCGCTCCGCATCCCAAAAGACGTGCGTCCGATCTCGTTTGATTTAAAAACATGCCTGAAAACCAACAACATCTCAACGAACCGGAATTCGAACGTAAAGTCATCGAAAGTTTTTCCAAGCATGTCAAAAGCTACGACCGGCATGCTCAACTCCAGCGTTCCATGGCGGAACGCCTGGCTGCTTTGGTACCGAATCCCTTTCACCAAAAGATTCTGGAGATCGGATGCGGTACCGGCGTGTTTACGCGTCATCTTCTGGCGCGTTCTCCTTCGGTTATCATTTTGAACGATATCGCACCACTCATGGTCGATTACCTCAAAGAACATTTAGAGGTTCCTTCACATACCAAATACCTGGTGGGTAATGCCGAAACAATTCCGGTCCCAAAAGTCAGACTCATTACCGGAAACGCCGTATTTCAATGGTTTCAAAATCCTGACCTGACCCTGCAACGATTTCATACCGCCTTGGAAAAAAATGGGTACATCGCGTTCAGCACCTTTGGCCCGAAAACTCTTGAGGAGTTCAGAAACACTGCCCATTTCCAAGGTCCCACTCACTTGCTCTCCCAAAAACAATGGAAAACAACACTCACCCGGGCCGGTTTTAAATTGATTACGTTTGAAACCGAAATACGGCAGATATTTTTTCAAAATACCCAAAGCCTGATTAAAAACCTGCAACAGATAGGCGCCGCACCTCTGCGAATGTTTAAACCGGGGGAACTGAAACAATTGATCAGGGATTACGACAGGGAGTACTCTTCACCGCAGGGGGTGTATACCAATTGGGAATTGTATTACTTTTTTGCTGGCAAGTAAGTTCGGGATAATTTGAGTAAAACTTATTTCTTGAAACCCACCAGAATTCCCGTCCCTTCGGCCAGCGGTATGCGCCGGAACTTATGAAACCCGGCCTGACTCAATAGTTTTTCGGTTTCCTCGTAGGAATAAGTTTTCCCCGTCGCGGTAAACATCAGCATGGTGACACCGAACAGTGCCGCTTCGTACGGCTGAGTGGCATCGCGGGTATGAAAATAATCTACCAGAATCAACCGCCCTCCCGTAACCATCGCCCTTTTCATTTTGCGGAACAGTTCTTTATTCTGGCTGGAGTTATAGATGTGCAGGATGTTCGAATAAAATACGGTATCGTATTTTTCGCCGAATGGCGTACTGAAGAGATCGCCCGGCACTAACTCCATACGTTTCAAATAGCCAGACTTGCCGTGCAGTTCCTCAGCTACCTTCAGGGCCGAAGGTCGATCGAGTAAAGTGGCTAGTGCCTTTTTATCTTTTTTAAGCACCGCCGCACTGTAAGTACCGGGACCGCTCCCCAGATCCAGAAAACGACCCACCGGTTGCCGCGTAATGATTTCAGCTATCCTGGTGGCATAGGGTCCACTCCGTTCGTGCATGGCATGGGTGAAGCAATCGCGAAACTCTGGGTCATCCTCCCCCTCAAATTCAGAAAGATCCCGGCCATTGCGGATGGTATCGATCAGCTTTGCCCATTCGTCGTTTTTCTCCAGTTTCAAAAATGCGGTCCCCTTTAAATAATGAGGACTGGATTCACAAAAATACTTATACATGTGCGGAGTACTGGAATATTTCCCCTTTTCAAACTTGAGCGCTTTCATCGCCGCCAGGGCATTGAGCAAGGGCTCCATGCCATCCAGTTTCGTTTTGGATTGCTGGGCGATTTGTCGTGCGGTCATTTTCTTTTGGCGCAAAATGGAAAAAATATTAAATTCCAGCGCCGCCATTAAAATCCGCGCCTCTTCAAGGCGGTCGATGGTATCCGTGAACTGTTTTAATGTCAGCATCGTTTAACAACCTATTCGTCAAGTAAAGGCTCTACTAGATTCTCCAAATCCAAACCGGAACCAAACAACTTATGCCGGATAACTCCCTCCTTATCGATGATAATCGAGGATGGAGTTCCACGTAATCCATATTGATCGAACGTCAACGCGTCGTATTCTTTTTTCTCCAGATAATTCCGAATCTGAGATTCAATCTGAATCCGATGATTTTCCGGCATTGATTCAAAATCCGGGAAGTCCCGCTTGATCCACCGCTGTACCTCTCCTTCCCGCACGCCCCCTTCCCTTTTGACCACTTGATCCCAGGCCACGGGAAACGGCATGAAGTATTGCAGGCGTCCCATGCTCAGCATGTTCAACTCCGAAAGCGAGGCCATGGTCTGCCCCACCACTTCACCGGTATCGATGAGCTTTTTTAAATTTTCAAGAGAGTTCAGGTGGTAATCCTCAAACGCGGTTGCCAACCCCCACACGGTTAGCGGTTTTTCCTTAAAGGTCAGGTAGGTTTGAATCGCTTCCGGCAAGCCGCCGATAAAACAGCCGGGACAGTTGACCTGGAATACTTCAATGAGAATCACCCTACCGCGCTGCTGATCGATATTGGAAGCATCTCCCTGCACCCACTCGGCAATCTGTAAATTGGGAGCAGGTTCGTTAACTGCTGGCATCCACCGCTCCTCCTTTAGCAACCTTCAACAGTCGATTGATAATTTTTTTAAGGTCATCATTAGGTCCGTGCCGGAGAGCAGATTCCAGAACGGGGATGGCTTTATCAGGATTACCCTGAAGATTATAAATCAGCCCGATCATGGCATGGGACACCAGCCATTTATCCCCTTTGGGATGATTCTGGATAATATCGCCCAAAAACCCGATAGCGGTATCGTATTGCTTGAGTTTGTAATAATTGGAGGCCAGGCCGAACAGGATGTTGTCCTTAAGCCGCGCCGGGAATTCCTTACCCAGAATCCTTTGAAACGCGGCGATGCTTTTCAGATACTGACCGTTGCGGAACAGCAAAATGGCCAGACGGTAATCATCCGTTTGCGCCTTGGGTGTTGGTTTGACGGCTTGAGCCGCCTGTTCTTTGCGGACCGATTCCAGGCTGGCGTCCATATCCTTAACTGAACCCTCCAGTTCCTGAAGAGCCTGATTCAATTCCCTGGCGCGTTCCTCATCCTGAATCTTTTGCTGACCGGCCTTGACTTCCAACTGCTGAAGTTCGGTATCTTTTCCCCTGAGAAGATTTTCAAGTATAATCTCGTCTCCTAGGATATCGGCGTATCCCATAAACAGACGTTCGAGATCGGCCGCAATGACATCCAGCCATTTTTGACGCTGACGCCGGGCCTCCAGCTCTTCTTCACTGGGCGGATGCCAGATATGCCGTTCCTCCGGATGCATGTCCGCGAATTTATCGGCCTTCGATTCCTGAGTCGGCTCCTCCGGCGTATTGGCGCAGGCCGGAAGAATCAATACCATGAGAATCAAAAAAATTTTAAGGGTTTGGTTCATAAAACTATATAATAATAAAGTTGCCCCATCATAGATTAAAAACTTAAATAATTCAATTGCTTAGACAATGAAAAGCTATTACGACATCCTGGGTGTCCCCAAGAACGCCTCGGAAGATGAAATCAAAAAGGCCTTCAAGAAGAAGGCGATGGAGTTTCATCCCGACCACAACAAGAACGATCCCAAGGCTGAAGACAAATTTAAGGAGGTCAATGAGGCCTACGCAGTCCTGAAGGATAAGGACAAACGGAAGCAATATGACATGTTCGGGGCGGAAGGATTCAAAAAGCGGTACAGTCAGGAAGATATTTTCCAGGGATTCGACATCAACGAAATTCTCCGTGGTTTCGGTGTCAGAGGAGGACGCTCTCCTTCCGGATTTGACGATATGTTCGGCGGCCCCGGGGGTTTTTCCAGTCCCTTTGAAAATATTTTCGGGGGTCGGGCGAGAGGACCCCGCAAGGGCCAGGATATGATAAGTGAAATCACTGTCACCTTTGAAGAAGCGGCGCGGGGAACGGAGAAAAAGTTTTCCATCGACCGTGGCGGCCGAAACGAGGACACCAGTGTCAAGGTGCCTCCGGGAATCAATGAGGGCCAGAAACTGCGTCTGGCCGGCAAGGGATTTCCTGGATCGCAGGGCGGCCCGCCGGGCGACCTGTATTTCAAGGTGCATGTCCTCCCCCACCCGGTTTTCAAACGAGACGGTAACGATATCGTGGTGGAACAAAAAGTAAACCTGTCCGATGCCCTGCTCGGCGCCACCATTCACGTACCCACTCTGGAAGGTGAAAAACAGGTCAAGGTCCCTAAGGGCACCCAACCCCATTCCAAACTGCGACTGCGGGGACTCGGAATCGAAAGCCGCGGCGGTGACCGGGGCGATCTCTATGTTAAAGTTATTGTGGCCTATCCCAAGACCCTGACACCGGAGCAGATCAAGCTCATTGAATCTCTCAAGAAGGAAGGCCTATAGTTTTAATTTTAAAGCGAAATATTGTGTTTAATTTTCGGCTGATTTAATAAATCCTTCGACCCTACTCACGCATCTATAAACGAGACCTTGGCATAAGTGGCTCCCCTCCTTCTAAAGGAGGGGCTGGGGGTGGTTGATGAACGGTTCCTTAAAAAAATCTAAACATAGATTCTTCGTCGGCCAAGCCTCCTCAGAATGACAGAGAGACGTTTATTGTCATTCTGAGCGAAACAAAGTGGAGCGAAGAATCTGTGTTTTAAATCATCGTCCATAAATCAGGTCGACTACTAATAAAATAGTTCACGTAAAGCTCTCAGGAAAATTCTCATGGCTAAAATCACCTTTCAACCCGACCACCTCACGCACGAATGCGAGGACGGCATGATGCTGATCGATATCTGCGAGGAAGTGGATACAAACCTGTCCTTCGGATGCACCGAGGGCACCTGCGGCGTATGCGAACTGACGGTGTTAATTGGAAGGGAAAACTGCAATTCGCCCAGCGAAGAGGAAAAGGATTATCTATACGAAGAGGACCTCGAAAATGGCATGCGCCTCGGCTGCCAGCTCAAAATCCGCAAGGGCGACGTCACCCTCACCTGGAAGGGAAACCGGGCGAAGTAAGGACGTTCAGGATTTTCGTTTCTCATCCACCTCGATATAGTCAAACACGGTGAGAATGTCCTCGCGGTGTTCCAGTTTACTGGATTTTTTAAATCCTCTTAATCGTTCCAACGTCCCCGGATCCTCATCCCGCCAGCCTTTTTTAATAGCGAAACTGTTCCATAGCCGGATTTCGTAATCGCTTTTAGGACCACCCGCTTCAAAACACCATTGCAGGATTTCCGCATCACTCAACCCGTCTTTTACCTTCTGAACTACTGCTTCGTATTCGACCTTCAGAAACTGGCAACAGTTGGCGTTAAACCCGCGCGTCATCGGGGGAAAGTACTCATCCGGCAGTTCGCCCTTCTCCTGCAGGCGAATCTTTTCCAGCATCCGGGGAAAATAAACCATTCCCCCCTCTTTGTCATATGGGCTTCGCGGGTAGGTCATTCAGTCCTGCTTCCATTTCCAGTTTTTGTTAATGGAGCTGGCGGGGTTCCAGAGGACTTCGTCTTCACCCATCGTGCAGGCCACCCAGCGACTGAACACGAAAAAGGTATCTGAAAGGCGGTTGATGAAGGCGATGGCTTGCGGTCCCACTTCGTCGTCGCGGCTGAGGCCGACCAGTACCCGCTCGGCTCTCCGGCACACGGTCCGGCACTGATGCAGAAATGCATTGACCGGTGATCCCCCTGGCAGGACGAAGCTGTCCAGCGGTTCCAGTTCCTCGTTCATGGCATCGATAACATCTTCCAGCCACTTTACCTGTTCGTCCGTGATCGCGGCTATCTTGCCCTTCTTCGGCGGGTTCTTAGGATCGCACGCCAGTTCGTGCCCGAGGTCGAACAGCCACTGCTGGATGGTTTGCAATATCCCGTCGAACTTATCCCGCCTCTCGGAGACCTGTTTCTGCCCATTAAAGGTCCTCACCAGGCCGACCAGCGAGTTTAACTCGTCGACCGTGCCGATGGCTTCCATGCGGGGATGATCCTTGGCAATGCGGATGCCCCCCACCAGTGAAGTCTCGCCTGTATCCCCTTTTTTCGTATAAACCCTGCCTATGTGTACTACCTTTTTCTTGTCCATGAATTCCCTTGACTTGATCCCTCGCAGTTATTATATTCAATCTTAACATAGACCTCTTTAAGACAGTCCTGAGAGATTGTCAAGGGATCGGTAAAATGACCTCGTCAGCTGTACAAAAATGTAGAGTTTCCTCCGCAGGGTTTCGCCTGAGGGGGATTTTTTTTGGCCTCAGTTCCCCGGTGACCGCATGAACCCACTGCTGATGAACGCCGAGGACATGAACCGGGCCATCACCCGCATCGCCCACGAAATTCTCGAAAAGAACAAGGGCACCCAAAACCTCGCCCTGGTCGGCATCCGCACACGCGGCGTCGTTCTGGCCAACCGCCTGCGGGACAAAATAAAAGACATCGAAAAGACGACCATCGACCTGGGCATTCTGGACATCACCCTGTATCGCGACGACCTCACTACCAGCAAGGACAAGCCGGTCCTGCGCGACACCGACATCCCGTTCGCCATCGACGGCAAAAAAGTGGTTCTGTGCGACGATGTGCTGTTTACCGGACGGACCATCCGTGCGGCCATCGATGCGCTGGTCGATTTCGGCCGCCCGGCGCAGGTGCAACTGGCGGTGCTGATTGACCGGGGACACCGAGAACTACCCTTCCGGCCCGATTACGTCGGAAAAAACATCCCGACCTCCAAGGACATGCGGGTCCAGGTCCAGATGACTGAGGAAGATAAAGCGGATCAGGTGATCGTGGTCGACGGCAAAGGACACAACTGATGAATCTGGCCAATAAAGATATATTAGGGACCGAACAGCTGAGCCGGGAGGAGATCGAAGGCATCCTCGATACGGCGGTATCCTTTAAGGAAGTATCGACCCGCCAGATTAAAAAAGTGCCGACCCTGCGCGGCCGGACCATCATCAACCTGTTTTTCGAGGCCAGCACGCGCACCCGCACCTCGTTTGAGATTGCCGGCAAGCGCCTGAGCGCGGACGTCATCAACATCTCCGCCTCCACCAGCAGTACGGTGAAGGGGGAAAGTCTCCTCGACACCGCCTACAATCTGGAAGCGATGAATCCCGATATCCTGATCGTGCGCCACTCGATCTCCGGCGTGCCGCACATGATAGCCAGGCACATCAAATGCCCCGTGATCAATGCCGGCGATGGGGCGCATGAGCATCCGACCCAGGCCCTGCTGGATCTGCTGACCATTCGCCAGCATACCAAACAATTGGCGGGTTTGAAGGTGGCCATTGTCGGGGACATCGCACACAGCCGGGTGGCGCGGTCCAACATCCACGCCATGCTGAAATGCGGCATGGAGGTTACCGTGGTGGGTCCGCCGACCATGATCCCCGTAGGAATGGAGTGCCTCGGCGTGAAGGTCCTGCATAATCTGGAAGAAGCCATATCGCAGGTGGATGTGGTCATGATGCTGAGGATCCAACTGGAGCGGCAGAATGAGGGCCTGTTCCCCAGTTTCCGGGAATATTCAAACCAGTTTTGTCTGACCGCCGATAAATTGAAGCATGGACGGAAAGATATGCTGATCATGCATCCCGGCCCGGTCAACCGCGGCATCGAAATCGCGCTGGACGTCATGGAAGGCCCGCATTCGGTCATTCTCGACCAGGTTAATAACGGCGTCGCCCTGCGGATGGCGCTCATGTATCTCTTGCTGGGAGGCGGCAGTGAAACTGATCATTAAAAACGGACGGGTCATTGATCCGGCCAACAACATAGACGGCGAATACGATGTCGTTATCGACAAGGGACTCATCCAGGCGGTCACCCCTGCCGGGAAAGCGAAGGACGACAGTTCCGCCAAAGTGATCGATGCCAAAGATTGCATCGTCGCCCCGGGATTTCTCGACATGCACGTCCATTTCCGGGAGCCCGGTTTCGAGTACAAGGAAACCATCGAGAGCGGATGCGAATCCGCCGCCGCCGGAGGATTCACCACCGTCGCCATGATGCCCAACACCAACCCGGTCAACGACAACCGCTCGGTCACTGAATTGATGATTTCGCGGGCTAAGGCGCACGGCAAGGTTAAGGCACTGGCCATCGGCGCCATTACCAAAGGCCTGAAAGGCGAAACCCTGTCCGACATGGGGGACCTGAAGGAAGCCGGGGTCATCGCATTTTCCGACGACGGGCGGCCGGTCATGAACAATCAGGTCATGCGCCGGGCCCTGGAATACAGCCGGATGTTCGACCTGCCCCTGATTCAGCACAGCGAAATCCTGGACCTGACTGCCGGAGGATGCATGAACGAGGGCCCCATATCCACCGAGCTTGGCCTGAAGGGTATGCCCACCGAAGCTGAGGATATCATGGTCTACCGGGACATCGCCCTGCTGGAAAAAACCGGCGGACGCTTACATGTGGCCCACATCAGTAGTGGAGAGTCGGTGGAACTGGTCCGACGTGCCAAGGCCAAGGGACTGGCCGTCACCTGCGAAGTGGCACCCCATCATTTTATTCTGACCGATGCATCGGTCCGGGGATACGACACCAACACCAAGATGAGCCCTCCGTTGAGAGCTCAAAGTGATATTGATGCAATTAAAGAAGGGCTAAAGGACGGAACTATTGATATAATCGCCACCGACCACGCACCCCATGACCTGGTTGACAAACAGGCGGATTACCACAGCGCCTGTTTCGGGATCGTAGGACTGGAAACGGCCCTCCCCTTGAGCCTCCGTCTGGTAGAAGAAAAAATTCTAACCCTGCCGCAATTGATCGAAAAACTGACCTCGCGCCCGGCTGAAATTTTCAAGCTGGATAGCGGAACTCTGGGAGCGGGCAAACTGGCGGATGTGGTGATCTTCGATCCCAGCCAGGAATACAAGGTCGAGGCGAGCAAGTTCAAATCGAAAAGCAAAAATTCTCCATTTGACGGGTGGTCGGTCAAAGGCCGGGTACTTCATACCATATCAAACGGAAAATTGATATATTCCAATTAGTTAATACAAGTTAATTAACGTAATAGTTTAATTTTTTATTGGGCGTAATGGAAGGCATACTCGCTTTAGCGGACGGTAGAACATTCAGAGGAACCCTGTTTGGCGCCATTGGCGAAGCCGAGGGGGAAATCGTATTCAACACCAGCATGTCCGGTTACCAGGAAGTGTTGACCGATCCTTCCTACTGCGGTCAGATGGTGGTGATGACCTACCCCCTGATCGGTAACTACGGAGTTAACCCGGAGGATTTTGAATCCGACCGCCCCTATTTAAGCGCGTTTATCATCAAGGAGCTGAGCGGCATCCCCAGCAATTGGAGGTCCACTGGAACTCTGGATGATTTTCTGAAAAAGCATAACGTGGTGGGGCTCCAGGGAATAGATACCCGGGCCCTGACCCGGCATATACGGGATCAGGGAGCCCAGCAGGCAATCATTTCCAATGATCTGTCCAATCCCGAAGCCCTCATTGAAAGAGCCAGAAAATCCCCCAGTATGGAAGGCAAGGATCTGGTCAAACAGGTGACCTGCAAGGAGCCGTACGACTGGTTTGAAGGGGATTGGAACCTCCAAACGGGATATTCTCAGATTTCACCCAACGGCAATAAAGAAAAGTATTCCGTGGTCGCTTACGATTTCGGGATCAAGCGCAATATACTTCGGCGCTTAACTCAGGAAGGTTGCTCCGTCACGGTCGTGCCTGCCGAAACTCCGGCCCAAACCGTTCTGGACATGAAACCGGATGGGGTGTTTTTGTCCAACGGACCGGGAGATCCTGCGGCGGTACCCTATGCCATTGCGAATGTCCGCAACCTGGTTGGTAAGGTACCTATATTCGGAATCTGCCTGGGCCACCAGATACTGAATCTGGCACTCGGGGGCAAGACCTATAAACTTCAGTTTGGACATCACGGCGGTAACCAGCCAGTCATGGACCTGAACAAGAGAAAGGTGGAAATCACTTCTCAGAATCACGGTTTTGCGGTGGATCAACAAACTGGAAACGACGACGTGGAAGTCACCTGCATCAACCTCAATGACCAGACGGTCGAAGGTATTCGTCACAAGAAATATCCTGTTTCATCCGTTCAATACCATCCTGAAGCCTCTCCCGGCCCTCAGGACTCTTCCTACTTATTCCGGGATTTTGTCACCATGATGAAGGAAAATAAATGATTCGCGACGATATCAACCAGCTGGTCGAAGAGATCACCAAAACCCATCCTGAAGATGAAATTTTTCAAGCCAAAAAAGATTTTCTGAAAATTTCAGGGGAAATTTTCGAAGATGATAAATCCTATGAATCCCGCATTGGATCCTTTCTGGAATGGTATACCTTTGAACGGCCCCATCCTGATTCCGGCTTGACCCCTGTCCAAAGTTATCTGCAAAGCCACGGCGAATCTCTCACCCAGGAAACCAGAGAACTCGCGCAAGCCATTTCTCAAAATATCCACAGTCTGTTTACCGCTAAAAAAATCAAAAGTGACTACGTGGTGGTTCTGGATATCCTGGATGATAAAAAGTATGAGGTTAAAGAAAATCAGGGGCCCATGCTTTTCAACTATGAGGATATTTTTGAAGGCCGTCTCATTCCCTACAACGGACACTATTACTTTACCGATCATTTTTGCTACCACCCGAAACCCACTGTAGGATTCATCAAATCCAGGGTCAAAATTCTGAGAGTAAAGGAAGAAGAAGCTTTAAACCTGGAAAAGAAGCTTCAAAAAAATCTGCTCGGCCCTCAAAAGAGCTTGGGTAAAGTCCTCGCTAAACTTGAAAAGTTGAGAGGTAAACTTGAGGGGATTACCAAGGAAAATAAAATTGATTCTCTCAAGAAGGAAATTGACGAATTGGAAAACCAGAAAAATCAATTTGAAACTCAAATCTCCGAAATTGAAAATCAATTAACCGAACTGAGAACCGAAATCATTGAAGGCGAACATAATAGAAATCGTTTCACCTTCATCCGTAAACTTTCCTATATGAGTTTAAAGTGGGAGCGCTCCCGTCAAATTGACGTGCGGGACATTTATCAGGACTGATGCCTAAACGAACCGACATTGAAAAAATATTGATCATTGGTGCCGGTCCGATCATTATCGGACAGGCCTGCGAATTCGACTATTCGGGAACCCAGGCCTGCAAAGCGCTGAAGGAAGAAGGTTACCAGGTTATCCTGGTAAACAGCAATCCGGCCACCATCATGACCGATGCCGAGTTTGCGCATAGAACCTATGTCGAACCCGTCACCCCGGAGGTCGTTGCCCAAATTATAGAAAAAGAAAAACCCGATGCCCTGCTTCCAACAATGGGTGGCCAGACCGGATTGAATACCGCGCTGGCCGTTGCCGCAATGGGTGTTTTAGCCAAATACAATGTGGAAATGATTGGCGCCAACGTTGACACCATAGATAAAGCGGAGGACCGCCAACGATTCAATGAAGCGATGGCGCATATCGGCCTTCAGGTGGCTCCCAGCGGCTACGCCGAATCGGTGGAGCAGGCATGGGAGATTGTTAAAAATACCGGATTCCCCTCCATTATCCGACCGTCCTTTACCCTGGGAGGAACCGGAGGCGGCATCGCCCAGGGCGAAGAGGATTTTGAGGCGATGGTCACCAAGGCGCTCAACGCCAGCCCTACTCGCCGAATATTGATCGAAAAGTCACTGCTGGGATGGAAGGAATACGAACTGGAAGTAATGCGCGATATCAAAGATAACGTGGTCATTGTCTGCTCCATCGAAAATTTTGATCCCATGGGTATCCATACCGGCGACAGCATCACGGTAGCACCGGCGCAAACGTTGACCGACAAGGAATACCAGATCATGCGTAATGCGGCGATCGATATCATTCGCGAAATAGGAGTGGAAACTGGCGGCTCCAATATACAGTTCGCGATCAATCCTCAAAACGGGGAGATGGTAGTCATCGAAATGAATCCCCGGGTTTCGCGCAGTTCCGCACTGGCTTCCAAAGCCACCGGATTCCCCATCGCTAAAATTGCCGCCAAGCTCGCTGTCGGTTACACGCTGGATGAAATACGAAACGACATTACACAAGTCACTCCTGTCGCCTTCGAGCCGACCCTGGATTATTGTGTAGTAAAAATTCCCCGGTTTACCTTTGAAAAATTCTTCAAGACCCCTCCCCTGCTGACCACCCAGATGAAATCCGTGGGCGAGGTAATGTCCATTGGGCGAACTTTCAAGGAAGCATTGCAAAAATCCCTGCGGTCGCTGGAAATCGGTATATCCGGATTGGATGAAAATTTTGAATCTGACGGAGAACTTTTACACGAAAGTGAATCGGATTTGAACCGGCTCAGGAAAATGCTTGCCCTGCCGCATTGGGACCGCCTCTGGCATATTGCCGCGGGGCTGAGACGCGGTCTGACCGTCGATGAGATCTATCGGATTACCGCAGTCGATCCCTGGTTTCTGTTCAACCTGAAGGAAATTATAGATTTCGAAAAGGAAATCCTCCAAACGGGATCCCTGGATCAATTAACGGATTCCGACCTGCGGAAAGCCAAGCAAATGGGTTACTCCGACCTGTTTCTCGCCAAACTTTTGAATTGCAAAGAAGCCGAGGTGAACACCAGAAGGCAGGCGGCCGGCATTATCCCTGTATTCAAGCGGGTAGATACCTGCGGGGCGGAATTTGAAGCGCATACTCCCTACTTGTATTCCACTTACGAAGAGGAATGCGAAGCCAATCCCTCTGATAGAAAAAAAATAATGATTCTGGGTGGTGGGCCAAACCGAATCGGACAGGGAATCGAGTTTGATTACTGTTGTGTGCATGCTTCCTTTGCACTTCGGGAGGAAGGATTTGAGACCATCATGGTCAACTGCAATCCGGAAACAGTAAGCACCGATTACGACACCTCGGACCGGTTGTATTTTGAACCGCTCACCTTTGAGGACGTCCTCCATATCGTGCGCAAAGAAAAACCTGACGGTGTGATCGTTCAGTTTGGAGGACAGACCCCCTTACGCTTATCCGTCGCACTGGAGCAGGCCGGAGTTCCCATCATCGGCACCAGTCCGGATAATATCGACCGTGCGGAGGACAGGAAGCGGTTCAAAGAGGTTCTCGAAAAGATCGGTATCCAGCAACCGCAAAACGGTACAGCCACCTCCCTGGAAGAAGCCCGAGCCATCGCCGAAGAAATCGGCTACCCCGTGGTGGTGCGGCCTTCTTATGTTTTGGGAGGGCGTGCCATGGAAATCGTTTATAACGAAGAAAGTCTGGACCGTTACATGCGTTTCGCCGTCAAAGCCTCCCCGGAACACCCGGTATTGCTTGACGACTTTCTCGATAACGCCACCGAGCTTGATGTCGATGCCATTTCAGATGGACAGCAGGTGGTCATTGGTGGAGTCATGGAGCATATTGAGGAAGCGGGAATCCATTCCGGAGACAGCGCCTGTTCTCTTCCTCCTTTTACGGTTCCCTTAGCCATAACGGATGAGATCAAGCGACAAACCCGTGAGCTGGCGCTTGAATTAAATGTTATCGGCCTGCTCAATATTCAATTTGCCGTCAAGGACGGTGAAATATATGTTCTGGAGGTCAATCCCCGCGCCTCACGAACCGTTCCCTTTGTGAGCAAGGCCATTGGTGTTCCTCTGGCCAAACTGGCCGCCAAGGTGATGGCAGGTAAAACTTTGGCCGACTTGGGTTTTACCGAAGAAAAAGTGATTACTCATATTGCCGTCAAAGAGTCGGTGTTCCCCTTTATCAAATTTTCCGATGTCGACGTTCTCCTGGGCCCCGAAATGAAATCGACCGGAGAAGTGATGGGATTGGATACCAGTTTCGGCCGGGCGTTTGCCAAATCCCAGATCGCTACGGGGATTCAACTGCCCTTAAAGGGAGTGGTGTTTATCAGCGTCAAGGAGGGAGATAAGTCAGCCGCAGTGAAAATAGGAAAAGATTTGACGGAAATGGGATACACCCTTCTTGCCACACAAGGCACGGCAAATTATTTAAAAGATAATGGACTGGACGTTACCCGAATCAACAAGGTCAAGGAGGGATCGCCTCATATCGTGGAAGCGATCGAGGCGGACAAAGTGGATTTTGTGATCAACACCACGTTCGGCGAACAGGCGGTCAAAGATTCTTTTTCAATACGCCGCGCTTCATTGACCCAGAACCTCCCCTACTGCACGACCATTTCCGGGGCTTTTGCTCTGGTGGGTGCCCTGCATTCCCTCAAAACTTCCAGCCTTTCGCTTCTACCTCTGCAGGAATACTGGGAACGAGGCAAGCTATCCTCCTGAAACCAAAATTTTCAGGACAAATTATCGGGCTAACGGGAAATTGAAAGTGCCTGCTGAATTATTCAGTACCTTCGGGAGGGGTTTAATTTTCTTGGAACGCACCAGATTACCTTTAATAAAATCTCCACCCGCCATTATGACGGCTTCGGCAAATCCTTCTTGGACATTGATAACCCGCACCACGCCCATTTTAGTCAGACGGTCACCGATATCCTCATGATACAGGGGATCTGGGTAATTGACATCGACACTGTAAACAGTAAATTCATCACGGATTTCAACACCACTTTTTTCGCCGACATTAATAATCATCTGCTCTTCCTCTTTCTCAACGGCAATCACCTGGCCGTCTAGAGGGATCTGATCCAGATACTCCACAATTCCGGGAATCACCTGATCCGCCATTCGGCTCAGCACTTTGCCCATGAAGGTATCCTTGAAATCAGAACTTTTCAGATTTAAAGAGCTTTGCGAGTAACCCAGGGGGAATTCACCATCGGAAGTTTTTTCATTAATTACAAACTCAGTCATTAATCGCCGTGTTTGCCCCTGAAAAATTTGGAACTGGATCTCGGCCTCTGCCGAATGAGACATTTTCTTTTCAGTTTTAGTGCTTTCAAGTTTAACCGGCAACGCAGGTCGATATTTGATAATCTGCCCCGTGATAATTATCTGAGCCGAAGTGCCTTCATTGCCATTTCTTTTCTGGGACCCCGGGCTCAAAAAGCTGACCAGATTTACGTTTTGCTGTTGAGCCAATTTATCTTTGAGCAGATCCGAAATCAACGCTCCCGGATTATACGTACCTACCCATCCCGGAGGATTTTGAAAAGGTTGAACTTGTACCTTTTTTTTATAAAACGCAGGAGCGGCAAAAACTTCAGAAATAGGCATTAAAATCAATAAGGCTATGAATATCAGCTGAAAAAAGATAATTTTTTTCGTCATGGGTATCGTATTCTTGTGGTTTCAGATATATTCAGTTTAAATGAAAAGGAATGGCTATAAAAGATTTATCCTCATTTTATGAATCCCTTCCTTGACATTTTCTACAGTAAAAGTACAATTTTGCACATGAAACAACTGATTTTTGCCGCTATCATCATAAAACTTCTTTTATCGTTTCCCGCACTATCCCAGGCCGAACAAAATCCGGTGGATATGGTCAAAATACCAAAGGGATGCTTTCAAATGGGAACCCCCGAAGTCCGTCAATACTTCGACCATGAGCCAAATGACCGCGAACGTCCTGTTCATAAGGTGTGCCTGGATTCGTTTTATCTCGACAAATATGAGGCTTCCCAAAAACAATTCAAGGAAATTATGGGCCGGAATCCAGCCAAACTGTTTAATGATGATTGGCCGGCCGATCATGTCCGATACCAGGATGCAGTAACCTTTTGCCAAGCACAGGGCAAGAGACTGCCAACAGAAGCCGAATGGGAATACGCCGCGCGCGCCGGAAGCCAGACTGAGTTTCCATGGGGATCGGGAAATATTAACGATTATGTCTGGTATACCACCAACTCGCTTCGGACACCTCATCCTGTAAAAAGCAAAAAACCCAACACCTGGGGTCTGCATAATATGCTGGGAAGTGTCTGGGAATGGACGTCGGACTGGTACTCGCCAACTTATTATGAAAAAAGCCCCCAAAATAACCCAAAAGGGCCGAAAGACAGACGGAGCCATCATGTGATCCGAGGCGGCTCATGGACGGACGACGATTTTTTAATTCGAGTGGGTAGCCGTCATCCAGGAATGGCAGATGCCACGGAATCATTCCTGGTCGGCGTTCGGTGTGCGCGTAGCATAAAATAAATCGCTCTTCCTGCTCTCTGCATCTAATAGTTTTAGATTTGGTTACTATTCCACCCCAATAATCCCTTGGATTCTAAAACGGTTCACAAAATTTACGAAAAGTTGCACCGAAGTATCCCCGATGCGCAAACAGAGTTGGTTTATGAAAATCACTTCCAATTGCTGATTGCAGTAATTTTAAGCGCCCAAGCGACCGACAAATCAGTCAATGCCGTTACTTCTGCGTTGTTCGGTGACCATCCCACGCCAGAAGCCCTGCTGGCTCTCGGTGAAACCAAACTCAGAAATTCAATCCAGACCATTGGACTGGCCCCGACCAAAGCTAAAAATATTATCAAAACCTGTAGCATCCTACTTGAAAAATTTGAGGGCCAGGTCCCCGGAAACAGGGAGGCACTTGAAAGCCTTCCCGGGGTCGGGCGCAAAACCGCCAACGTCGTGTTAAACGAAGGATTTGGAGAGCCCACCATTGCAGTCGATACTCATGTCTACCGCCTTGCCAACCGCACCGGACTCGCTCCCGGCAGGAATGTTTTGGAGACAGAGAAAAAGTTACTCGAGGTTACACCGAAAAAATGGCTGAAGCAGGCGCACCATTTCCTCATACTTCATGGTCGCTATGTGTGCAAGGCAAAGAATTATTTATGTTCCAACTGTGTCATTTCACGGGAATGTGAATTCTCCGAAAAACAAATGTGAATCACCCGCAGTATCTACCATCTATAAATCATATGCCCACTAGAAATTTTAATAGCGTGGTTACCCGCATCAAGGCCTCCCTCAATCGAGTGGGAGAACTCAATGAGCTGGGAACAATCCCAGGCGAAGAGAAAGATTACCCTCTGATTCAGGTTGTTATTGGCAAAGGGAATCCTCATCGAATTCTTATTTCCGGAGGTATTCATGGAGACGAACCAGCAGGCGTGGAAACCATATGCGCTTTCCTTGAAAACAAACTTTATAAAAATTTTATAAAGAACTGGGAGTTCACTCTTCTACCTTGTATCAATCCTACAGGATTCGAGACCGGAACTCGCAACAACCGGGACGATATTGATTTAAATCGCATGTTCAGGGAAGCCAAGGTCCCTCGGGAAGTGGAGTTTGTTAAATCGGTATTGGAACAACCCTATGATTTGGACTTGGAACTACATGAAGATGTGGACAGCCCCGGTTATTATCTATACCAGAAAGATCATGGACCCGTACTTTCTTCTTTAGGAAGAGATATTCTTAATGAAGTGGCAGCGATTCATCCAATCAACCCGGCGGAAGATATAGAAGGAATTGAGGCGGACCGGGGGCTGCTGAGCCGTTTATCCGAGCCAGATGAAATGGAGTGGTGGCCTATGGCGATTTATGCCTTCAAACAAGGCTGTAGCCGTGTGTTTACGCTGGAAACTTCCCCTGCCCTGCCAATGGACATCCGCGTCAAAGCCCATTTAAAAGCCATACAGGCTGCGTTGGAGGGCGGATCCGTCAATAGTCAATAAGATCAGGAAGGTGTATCGGTAAGAATCGGAATGGTAATTGTTTCGCCAATAGAGATGGAATTGATGTCTTTATCGGGATTATAGTTGCTGAGAAGCCAAAACGGAATTGAATAAACATTATTACATATTTCCCAAAGAGTCTCACCGCGTTTCAGTTTTCGGGTTACCAATTTCTCAACCTGATAATTCCCAAAAAAATCTTCCTGGATGGCCTTGTGGTACTCCTGCCGCTTCTGTTCGAATTCTTCTGGGGTGGTTCGGCGAAATGGAACTTTGATCGATTGATTGACACTTATACGACTTCCCCTTCTTCTCAAATTATTGAGACGCCGCAATTCCCTGACTGACAACCGGGCCCAATCCGCAATATGGCTCAGCGTTTCATCAAAATCGATCTTAACCAAGCCTACGCGATAATCCTCGGCATTATCCGAAACCATCTTTACCGGTCGAAATGCGTGGCGGTTTTTGTTCATTTGAAAAGTTTCAGCAAAGCTGGACAGAGTCGTTTCCACCTTTAAGCTTTTTTCCAAAGGTTCCGTGGTGCTGGCGACAACCGTATTTTCGCCAGTCTCCACCTCGCTCATCTCTACTTCAAGCTTTGGAGTTTCAGCGGGGGTCTCCTTAGCCGACGCGGCGGAAGCCAGTTGGACCTCGAAATCGGTTCCAGGCTTGGGAACCTCAATGGCCTGCCCCGGACGAAGCGAGTGCGGGTCATCCATCTTATTCATTTTGGCTAAAACGCTGACATGAACCTTAAACTTGCGGGCGATTCGGGTAAGGGTGTCTTTCCGTCGAACGCGGTATTTAATGGTTTCCAGGCCTTCAGGAATTTCGACTTGACTCCAGTCGGGTTGAGTTTCGACCACTTCAACGACCTGCGCTTCTGAACTTCCCTCTGAACTCCCCTTATAAGATTTTCCTGGGATTTCCAGCACCTGCCCCCGATAAATACGGTTGCCGCGAATCTGGTTCAACTCCTTTAATTTCCAAACCGAAGTTCCCAGGCGGCGGGCTATGGTACTCAGGTTATCTCCCCATTGAACGGTATACCAACGTACCCTGACCTGCTTTTCGAATTTCAAATCTTCCGGAATGGAAGCATACATTTCATCAAAATCCCAATCCCGATCGGCCGGGGCCTTAAAGACGTAATCCTTGGGTATTCTCTTTTTTCCCGAAACCACTGGACGCCTTAATGAAGGATTGTATTGCGCAATTTCCTCCCGTGTCATCCCAAAATACTTTTCTAAAGTGGAAACGTGCACATAATCCTCAATAGGGAACTCAACCATTTCCACCGGATCATTTATCACGATACCCGGGAAATACTGGCGGGGATTGCGGGTTACTTCCAGCGCGGCCATGAATTCACAGAAAAAGTTTTTGGAAGCAAACCCAAACCTTCGGCTCCGATAATTCTCAATCACACTGAGAATATCAGCGCCATGCCTCTTGGCTGCCCGCCTCATGCCATTGACGCCATGGTTGTAGGCAGTGATGGCCAATGGCCAGTTGTTCAACTCCTGATAATTATATTTCAAAAGCCTGGCGGCGGCTCTCGCGGCAATTAAAGGATCACGACGCTCATCCACCTCATAACCCACGTTCATATAAAGACGGCCCGTGCTTCGGGTAAACTGCCAGATTCCTGCCGCTCCGGCGCTGGAATAGGCATTCAATTGGAAGGATGACTCCACATGAGGTAATACCGCAAGCTCTTCCGGAACCCCTTCCTCCTTGAAAATTCTTTTTATATCCTTCATGTAACGACCGGATTTCCTTAAACCCTCTCCAAAGCGGTCACTCTGGCCAAGTTGGGTACGCAGATTCCTGGAAGCCTTAAGAAAATCACCCTTGACCATCCGGTAAACACGTTCTTCTTCGGGCGTCAGGTCGATAATATTTTTAATTCGAGCCAGTTTGCGCAGAATGGTCTTATATTTATTGAGATGAGGCCTTAATTTTCGGTTTCGTGCCCTTGACGATAAAGTCTCATCACCCATATAAACGACATCATAAATTATATCGAGGTTATCTTGATCGTGGATTATGACGTGCCGGGTCGAATATTGAGTGTAAACCTTTTTCCAGAAATCAACTCTGCTTTCAAGGCCTACGGGAACGGTGAAATCAAAATCATCGGTATTGTTGAGTTCGCCGGGGAAAGTGGCGAAGGCGGGTGAAATACCTATCCATAACAACGAAAGGATAGTCAGTAGTCTGATGGTGATATTTTTTAACAAATTATTAGTCTTTCACAAAATCGTTTCTCCTAGTCTGGACTTCGACAGGAAAAACGCAATTTCAGCAGAATCGCCCAGTCAGTTCAACAAAGTTTTGCGATTGAGCAAGAACTTAAAAACTTAAATAGAGATACTTCCAAAGTCTTGTTTTTAAAGGATAACAAACCGAATTAAGGGAGTCAATCGATTTAATCTATTTCATCTAGGGAACAGAGAGATGCAAAATCCCATTCGAAAACTCCTGAAAAAGAGTCAGGTAGGGTTTTTGGGCAAGCTTTGGTATTGGTTGTTCATTTTGTAAACAAATGCCAGAAGTTCAGCCACTACCTTGTATACCGAAGGTGGGATTTCCTGATTGATGTCTACCTGCGATAAAATTTGAACCAGATCCGGATCTTCTTTTATCGGCACTTGATTTTCCTGGGCCAACTGAATGATACGCTCCGCAACTAATCCTTCCCCTTTGGCGGTTACTTTGGGAGCTGAATCCTTTTGAGTATGATATTTCAGAGCTACCGCGGATTTCAGGTTTTTATTTTTTCTTCGGCTCATGTTTTAACATCCACCAACTGCAAGGGGTTATTGATCAATAATTGATCCAGACCGCCGGCAATTTCCATTGAAACTTCTTCCTCGTGCCGGGTACTCACCGAAAGAGAAAAACCTTCCTCGCGCAACGGCTTTTCAAGTTCCGGAACATGGGCCTGGATAAAGGCCACGGCATTGGGGTTGGATCCGGTAATTTGAATGGCTATTTCTTCTTTATAAATCCGGGTCTCTATTCTTAAATCTCCCAGGACCGAAAGGTTCAACAAAAACACCAGATTAAACACACGATTCTGAAGATCGGGTTCCTGATGATTCCCACCCCCCTGATCGGGAAGAATATAAATCTTGAATCGATCTTCCTCTCCCATGAGATTTTCGGGAAGGTGCAACAATAAGGGCTGTTGCACTTCCCTGGAGAAATGATGTGTCAATTGCTGTAATTCAATATTGCTTATGGCCTGATTAACTTGAGCAATCAGTTTCCCTATCCATTTATTGGATGCGGTATTTTCCACAGAGGCCGGGGAAACCTGCTCCAACTCCCTGGCCAGGCGCATCAACTGCCCTTTCAGATCGTTTTCAAGCAGTCGGTCTCTATTGGCAACGGTCGGTGCGGATACAAATTCCTTAACTTTGGCTTCATAGTGAAATCCGCTTCGATCTAAAATTTCTCTTAATTGCGACGCCTCCGGAGTTTTGGATTCTCTTGCCACTAATCTTTGAAGATTGGCTTGCAGTTGCTCCATGGAGGCCTGATCAATTTTCAAGGCTTTGAGTTGTCCAACAGAATGGTCCAGAAACGCTTCCTTGAGAACAGAAAGCATCTCAACGATGGATTGCCGGCCCGGCAGATAATTTTTAAGAATAGATAAATCCGACAGGGAACGGTTACTGCACGGTGGAACTGGTAAGGCCTCCAATTCGAATACATATTTTCCGGCAGAAATCGATTTGATCTGCAGAGATACCGTCTCTCCAGGTTGCAGTCTGGGAAAAAAGGTATTCTTTACGGTTATCAAATTTTTCCCCAGACGCACCTGAACAGTTTGGCGGTCGGTCACTTGAATCACTTCTGCTCTCACTTTTTGCCCATCGTCAATACCCAAATTTTTCAATTCCGATTTACTGAAGATTTCCCCAATGGTTTTATTCAACGATTGGGAATGACCATTTTTTTCGTTTCCAGATGCTCGAAGTGATTCGCGAGTTAACGGAATAGATTCAGAGTTTCGGATTGGCTCCTGAGAGTCCGGGATCGGTTGAGAGCCACGGCTTAGCAGTGTCGTTTTGTCTGATGAAACGGAAGCAGATGTATTGGAATTTGAAATCTCAGTGGTCTTTAAGGATTCACCGGTTGCCGTTTTTTGAGATGACACGGGAGATACAGATGGCTCGATCAATTTCAGGATAGGGCTGGGATGGGTTTGTTCAATTTTTACGGTAATGCTTTGGCCTTGAGAAACCGGCCGCGCAAATTGCAGCAAAAGCTTTTCTCCCTGAAACTCCACCACCGCCTTTTGCTCCGGCAGAACGTGAACCACTTTCCCCGGCAGAATCTGGCCTGTGGAAAAGTTCCGGACAAACACATCCAGCTTGATCGTTTCCAGTTTCAACGACAGGGCGTTTGAAAATATGGGGCGAAGAGAATTGGGGGAAAGATTTTCGGACAACATAGGCCGGGTAAAGTTTTGGGTTAAACCACAATGTCTAGATGGGTCCCCTGACTGCCTTCTGCAGGCCCCTTGGGTGACATGTCCCTTTCTTCTATTATATCGGCCTTTTCGACGGATTTCTTGATACGGAGGCGGCGACGACGACCGCTGCCATCGGGGTGGGTGGGTTCTGTCGGATTGGATTCTTCAGGGTCTTGCAATTCAGTACGTTTGACTTCATCCAGTAAATCGCGCTCCTGATCCTGGATTTGATCGGCGGCAAGGTGTTGAACCTGCTGAGTCTGCACTTTTTCCACAGCAGAACTCATCTGTAAAACCTGTTGCAGATTGGTGGGCTGGATAACCGGCATGGCATTAACCACTTTTTTATTAAAGGTTTACACAGTTAATATACAACCCTGCCTCAGGAAGTCAAGGTATGCGCGGGTTTTCATGACCATTCAGGAAGGGCTGACAACGAACTCGGTAAAAATGATATCGGTGATGGTTCCCGTGCCACTTAACAAAAAGGAGTTTGAGGTGGTCAGAATTTCCCTCTTTATCTTCTCCTCAATTTTAAGGCCGCTTTTTTCAAAGTCTTTTAGGTCCTTTCGGCTGAGCAGCGTATACACACTTTGACGAATCAAAGGCTGTACCTTATCAATGTCCTTATGTAATTTGCGATGACTCAAAACCAAGTGGGCGGTCACATGAAGAAACTTTCCGGTTTCCCGGTTTTTGCTATGGATAGGAACAAAAAATGATTCTAATGGATAAATATTGGGTTTCTGAACCTTAAACCCGGAGGACAAAGAAGTCTGAACCGGTTCTTTCTTGACCGTGGAGACCTGGGGAGGACTCACGCTTTTATCAAAGAAACTCAGCAGTCCCCAAGTAATGCCCCAGACTAGAAGCATTACTACCCCCAATCCCATAAACAGTTTTTTATTAAAATATTTTTTAAAGGGATGGGCCTGCCCGATCTTTTCTTCTGCCTTCTGCTCCTCCTCCTGCACTAACCGCTCTATTTCCTCGGCTTCGCGAAAGCTGATATCCGGTATTTTTCCCAATTTTTCTTCAGCCATAATTCTTAACCCGCCATGGACTTCAATTGATGAAATAAAGTTTCAATTTTTTCCCTCAACTCCGGTAATCCCGCATCGTTATGAATTACAAAGTCGGCAAATTTAATTTTTTCCGCCAAAGTCATTTGCAGGCGCATTCTTCTCAAGGCATCTTCCCGGGCAAAACCCCGTTGCGCCGTTACCCTTTGAACCTGGACTTCTTCGTCGCAGGCTATAACGATCACCTTATCTACTTTACGGTAATTCCCAGATTCTATTAACAGGGCGGCATCAATTATTACCAATGCATTGGGTTCTGTTTTCAGTATTTCATTATAGAGAGCCCGCTCCTCATCCATCACCCTGGGATGCAATATAGCTTCCAAGTCCTGTTTTTTTTCAGGATCATTAAATACAAGGTCGGCGGTTTTTCGGCGATCCAGGGATTGGTCCTCCCGCAATATTCCTGGGCCTAACAAATTGACGATTTCCTGCCAGGCCGGTTGTCCGGGTTTTACCAGAGAGCGGCAGATTTCATCGGCATCCAGAACGTGGGCACCAAGTTCCCTGAAAATTTTTGATACGGTCGTTTTACCGGAACCCATGCCCCCGGTGAGACCAACCAAAAGAGCCACGGGACCTCCAATTATTACAAATGAATTCGCTAAAGGGTGGCCAGGACGTCTTTATAAAGGCGCATTAACATTTTAGTAATGGGGCCGGGCTTGCCGTTCCCAATGGGTCGGCCATCCAGAGAAGTAACCGGCATCACCATTTTAACAGTCCCGGTGATGAATGACTCATCAGCATTTTGGAGCACTTCGGCCGGCCACTCGCCCTCTTCGACCAGGATTCCGTTCTCTCGCGCCAAACGCAGAACCACATCTCGTGTAATCCCTGACAGGATACCGCAATTTAGTGAAGGGGTCATCAGGCGTTGATCACGAATAAAAAAGAAATTACTGGTGGTGCATTCGGTCAATTGACCGGAAGGATTCAGCATCAACGCATCGGCCGCCCCTGATTTCCGGGCTTCCATCTTGGCTAAAACGTTATTGAGATAATTCCCGGTTTTGATGCCTGGGTTCAACGCTTCCTTGGGATTCCTTTTAACCGAGACAAGAGCAACATTAATGCCGTTGATATAATTTTCTTCAGAATACTTTGCAATCGGCTTAACAATTATCAGGACATTCGGTCGAATACAGGTTTCTGGATCGATATCAATCTCACCCACTCCCCGCGTAACAATGATACGAATATAAGATTCCGCATTCCCCGCGGCTTTTATGGTTTTATCGATCTCCGTAAAAAACTGGTCGTCGGATAAAGGAATTTCCAGCGAAATGGAGCGAGCTGAATTTCGCAATCGATCCAAATGCTCCTGAGCAAAGCATAGATGCCCCTTATAGGTGCTGATCACTTCATAAACACTGTCGCCAAACAGAAATCCGTGATCAAAAACCGAAATATGCGCATCTTCGCAAATTTCACCATTGAAATTAATTCGAATCGTCATAAGGTTGGAATTAAAGGGAGGAACAAATAACCTGTATCAGTAACACAGGGAATTGAGATGCTTAATGATCGTTACTATGATCTTCGGCAATATCATTAATAATTTTATCCAGATTTTTAATATCCTCTTCAGAATAATCTTCCTGAGGAGTTGAATCAGGCTTAATTAACTTGGAAGCTTTTTCCTGAATCACTTCCTTTTGGCTGGCAAATTTCTTTTTAATGCCATCAATATCTGGTATTTTCTGCCGAACCCCTTTTAATGATCCGGGCATACTTCGGGTAAACCCCGGACCGGGCTCTATATTTTCCCGAATACCATCCACCCAGTCCTCTAAATACGGAGCCACCAGGGAATCTTCCGTCCATCGAGCATAAGTTTCATCAAACCACTGCAGGGGAAACATGAAGACAATCATCAGGAACACGCCTTTGGCCATCCCAAAAAATCCTCCCAGAAAGCGGTCCCACCCAGAAATAGTATGCGTTGAGTGAAGGAATTTTTTAACCAGGCGTCCGACTGTTGCCACAAACAGCAGGCCAATTAGAAATAAAACGATAAAACTGAGAATATGGGCCAGAGTTTCTTCGGTGATCAAACCACCGATCAATACAGCCAAATCGGCGTACAGATTCACCGCTACCAAATAAGCAAAGACCAGGGCGACAAGAGAAAAAGCTTCCCGCACCATGCCTTTACAGACTGAATACAGGATACTTAAACCGATAACGCCAAACGCAAAGGTATCAAAGGAAATCATGTCAATCGCTCCTGACGGTCAATATGCCCTGGAAATCGTGGATATCGCCTTCTCCGTATAAAGTTTTATAAATGACAAAATTACGGAGAACTTTTTTAACATAATTCCGTGTTTCCTTGTAGGGGATGCTTTCCATAAACTCCAGTGGAGTCAGGGTGGAACGAATGTCCATCCATTGTTTAACTTTCGTCGGACCCGCGTTGTAGGAAGCCAGAGCGAAGATAACATTGTCATTAAAGTCATCCAGCATCTTACTCAGATATTTTACACCCAATTGTATATTGACTTCAGGTTTTTTCAGGTCATCGTTGTCGGGATGGGGCTCTCCCAAAGAACGAGCCACTTTGGTGGCGGTGGTGGGAAGGATTTGCATCAATCCGATCGCACGGGCTGACGAAACCACTTTATTATTAAAGGCGCTTTCCTGCCGCATCAACGCCAGCACCAGATAGGGGCTCAAATGATATTGGGTGCTTTCCCGCCTGGCATCTTCGAGATACGGTTTTGGAAAAAGAACTTCTGCCAGGGATGAGTTTATGGAATGATTATTCTTTCGGGAAATCCCCCAGGACAAACCTATCGCCTTCTGAAATCCTCCGGCCTTTTTAAACAGTTGCGCTAGATAATATAAAAACTCCTGATGATCTTCCTCATCGGTTAAAGAGGATAACTCCTGCATTCCCCTATCCAGAAAACCGATGGAAATCAGTTTCTCCGCCCGGTTTATTTTTTTGCGGTTGATATCTCCCAACCCCCATTTTCTTGGAACGGCCTTAGCCAAACTTTGAGGTTCCAGAAATGTCAAAGGGGGCTGAGCCATTTCCATCCGTGCAACCAGAGTATAAAAATCCATGGGAAACTCTTCCACCAATTGACTCAAGTAACGGGTCCTTGATTCGACATTTCCCGATTGTTGTTCTGTCTGTGCCAACCAGTACAAGGTTGCGGGACGAAAATCATCCGGCTCCGGAAAGCCTTCATCCGAGTTCTGGTATTTTTCCGGATTGGCGTATTTGAGCGCGTTGATAAACCCCTCCCGGGCTTTTTCCAGATTGCCTGTCAACCGGTGGAGCCAGGGAATTTTAAATTGGGCGGAAGGTGTAAAATAACCCCAATTGTACTTTTCCAGAAGATCTTCATAGTAGCGAATGGCTTCCGGATAACGGTGATTGTCCTCTTCTATTCTTCCCATGAAAAACAAGGCCTTGTGACAGGCCAGGGTTTCTGTAGGAAACTTATACAGTAATTTTTGATAGACCTTTAAGGCCTCATCCGGGAATCCCCTCTCCCATAACTGCCGGGCCAATTTACTCAGGTAGTGGACGGGGTAGAATTCAATTAAGGGTTCAATATCGGGTTTCCATCCGTCTCGACCTACCCTGTCTACTATGACCTTATTAACATGGTCCAGCACTCCTTTTGCATTCACATCACCGGGAAAATCCCTGAGCACCTTTTCACCGTATTCCAGAATTTTTGGAAAATCATCCATGCTTAGCGCAAGAAACAGATTGTCTATAACGGAATTATTGGTCTGAGGCCATTTGGGAAGTTTGCGGGCTATTGGCTTGACCGGTGCCTCTAACTTCTCCTCTCCCTTGATCAATTGCTTTAATTTTTCAGCATTTCCATTGATTTTTTCAAGGGCCTCGAGATTATTTCTTAAAAACTCAAGAGCCTCTTCCCGGGTTTTGCTGGATGGGTATTGGTTCAGAAGGTATATATATATGTCCGCCGCTTCATTCAGGCTCCTGTCAGCCTCATAAGTTCGCGCCAGAGCAAGGTAAATGTTCAATTGATTATTTGCACTTTCAGGATACTTGCGCTCCAAAGCTTTGTTGTATTGTTTCCAAGCGGCTGAATAGTTTTCCTGATTAAAATAAACTTCCCCCAAGCGGATTTCGATTTCCGCAAGAACCTGAGGCACATCTTTATGAAAGGGACTGGATGGAAATTCTGTGAACAACACTAATTGATTGGATAAGGCCTCTTCCAGCTGTTTAGCGGCCAAATCCCATTTTTTCATTTTTATATTGTCCTCCGCCAAGCCACGAAGAGACGCAGTTAAAAAATGAATTCTGAAATCCTCTAAAATAAACTCGCCGCTGAATCCACGGCTTAAAATTTCATGGGCCTTGAGGAATTCATTTTTTGCCATGAACAAATAGGAAATACCCAGTTGGACCAGGTTATTTTGCCCCTTGGATTCCACCTGACGCTGTGTATCTATAAACTGCTTCAAAACGGGTTCAATTTCATCTGGCTTCAGGGTTTCCAGATTAGGAATGCCTTCCTTGAAAAGGAAATCGGTGGGAAAATTATTTCCCGTATTAAACGCATCCAAGCCTTCGGCAAAGGCCGCGGGGCACAAGCTGCAAAACACAAAAAAAATGAGTAGCCAACCTCTGATAATTCTCATGAATCTTTCAAACCAGATAAGTACCTGACTCTGTAATATCTTGAATTTCGATAAAACTGCCAAGGACGGGTGAGGAGTTAGGGACATAAATATCAAACACTTATTATCAGGCAATCAGTTTCTATTCTCAAGTGTTTTGGGAAAATTAACCTTTTGATTTTAAATAGTTACCGAACAGCAGATGAAATGTGGAAGTGAATGAAAAGGAGGGGTCTTGAAGCGCTTCCTGTAATTCCGTCAGCGACCAGAATCGGCCCTCACTGATTTCAAGAGGATTGATCCGGATCGGTTGATCAGTTGTGCAGAGATAAGACTCGACATGCTCCCAGAGCGTTTCCCGGCTGGCTGCGAATTTCCTGAAAAGTTTCAATTCACCGGCAATTCCCAATTCCTCCATGAGTTCCCGGTGAGCGGAGGTCCTGTAATCTTCGCCGGCGTTCACGTGCCCCGAGGCAGAGGAATCCCAGTACCCGGGGTTCTCATCCTTGGTCAAAGCCCGTTTTTGAAGGAACAACTCACCTTGAGGATTAAATACAAGAATATGAACAGAACGATGAAGGAGACCTTTGGCATGAACTTCCCCCCGGGTGGCCTGCCCTATTACCCGATCTTTGGAATCCACCACGTCAAACAGTTCAGAAAGATCATCCATATTTTATAATTCGAAAAGATTTTAAGGAATTAAGAGCGGCGAAAATAATTCATGCGGATTCCCGCATCGATTTCAAGTAGCTGAGTTCAGGGGGAATATTGGTATCTTCGCAATAATTGTGTTCGGCCAGGATTCTGAGGTCATCCAGAACTCGTTTGTCTCCTTCAAAAACGACCTTTTGGTAGCCTTTATCCGCTACCGCGCCACCAGCCTGAAGCAAGCTCATCACCGAACGGGCATTGAATTTTTCATCATCCACAAGAAGAAATGCATCGGCATCGTGCTTGCGCACAATCAGGGAAATATAGGTAGAAGGACGTGCGTGAAATCCCAACGGAGTGGGTATGGGCAATTCATACCGAACTGTTTTGACAAATTTCTTTAATAACTCCTTGCCCAGGAGATCGCCTTCTCGAATATAAAAAATGCAATGCTTAAAACAGAAACCCACCACGTGCTTCAACAACGCATCCTTATTCACCAGCGTGGCTATCACCCGCTTGCATTCACCCTGACGAATTTCATCTTCGTGCCGTTCATAAAAATGAGTCAGCCAGATGGTAACTTCCAGCAAATGCAGGGGCATGGAAATATATCCACGGAAGTCTTTCAGGTTTTCATGCTTCTTCTGAATATTCGTTCCTTTAATATAAGTATCAAATTCAGACTGCACGCTATGAGCCAGGCTCATTACCATCCGGGCTTTTTTTTCATCAATAATTTCCGGAACAATTCTCTTAAATTCTCCCTTACGCTGTTGAACACGCGCATTCATTTCTTCCATCATTGCGGCAACATTCCCCATTTTTTCGAACATGTCAATGATGCGCTCCTCGTCCTCCTTGATCTGTTCATCTTCAGCATTTTTGGGGAGCTGTTTATTAACCTCAACCTCAGCAAACTGGCTGGGATTTACCGCTTCTTTTGAATACTTCAATCTATTCTTTTCGCAGGCTCGGAGACATTCCTGATAGAGATTGAGAATGGATTGGTTTAAGAATTCCAATGCATCCTGAGAACCCTTGTAAAAAGATTCCGTTTGCGCTTTGGAGTCCCGCAAATTATAAAACGGGTACCGATCGACTAAATGTTTAATATAAAATGCGGCAATGACCAGATTTCGGATAGAAGCCACATATTCGGTAAAAAAGGTCCAGGTTTTATTTTGCCGGGCACCGTACTCATCCATGAAGCTTTCCAGAAGCTCTGCCTGCTGAATCAAGTTAGAATAAAACTTGCGGTTAGAGTCCCTGTTTATATCTGGAAGAGCTGCGAACGAATTGAAGGTCTGGAAAAACTGCATTCCCGCCTCTTCAACCAAAGGAAGAAACTCATCTTCTGAAATGATCTGAACTAACGATTTAGGCTCCAAAGGAAGGCTCCATAAAGGTCGGACAATAACAACCCGGTGGAAAGGGTTTAATTCATCGAAGTCTGCGCGACAAACGACTTGGGAAGATATTTCATCCAGCTTTCGACGTGGGAAGGCGGCCCTACGGGAACAGTCAATTGATTAAAATTGAAATTAGGCCGATCCGGTTTTTTATCCAGTTTCATATTGGCTTCACCGGCGGTTCGGCTCCCTTTTTTCATGTTGCACGGCTTACAAGCCACAACCACATTCGTCCAAGTGGTTTTTCCTCCACGGGATTTCGGAATCACGTGATCCACGGTCAGCGGATATTCACGATCCCCGCAATACTGACAGGTAAAATTATCTCTTCTTAAAATATTTTTCTTGCTGAAGGATACATTTTTTCGCGCCTTTCGTTTAACCAGATTAAGAACACGGATTACGGTAGGTACCTGGAGTGAGGTCGACGGAGATCGAACTACATAACCGTCACATTCAATTTGCTCTGCCCGCCCACTCAATACCATCACCAATCCCCGTTTGGCGCTACAAAACTGGAGTGGCTCATAAGAATAATTGAGGATTAATATTTTCAGGGAATTCAACATAATCGTTTAATTCACAAAGAAATTCGCACCCCCTTTAAACCATAAAGCAAATCCTGCCAATTTTACCCTTTACCTCCTTGACCGTCAATATCCCCCGTCTCCCCTGGATTCTCCCAGGTTAGCTGTAAATCTTTATTTTAAAAAAGGTTACCTAATCCCAACCGGCCTTGGGGATCCATAGATTTTTTAATCTCCCGCAACTCTGCAAGCGCTTGCTCCCCAATCATTTTATGGTAATACTCCTTTTTCAATTTACCCACGCCATGCTCGGCCGAGATAGTACCACCCCATCTTAAAACTCTGTCGACCAGTTTGGCATAAGTTTCCCGTGCCAGCGGTATTTGTTTTGTATCGGGCAATAAATTAATGTGCAAATGATTGTCTCCTATGTGACCGAACATTACATAATCCAATCCGCTGGTGGTCAATTGATCTCTATAGAATTCCATCATCCTGCGAAAATAATTATCTCCCACCGCCAGGTCCGTCCCCATCTTCACCCGGCCCAGTCTAGAGTTCTCTTCATTAATCATTAATGGAAGCTCATGACGAAAGTCATTAAACTTCTTTATATCTTTTGGTCCCTGGGAAAACCATGAATCATCCAACAAAACTTTTTCTTTCTCCAAAAATTCATACCAGGTCTCCAGATATAAATCGTATTCTCCCTGCTTGTCGATATCCTGCTCAAAAAACAAAGCGGCGCAGGCCCTATCCGGAATATTGCTGAATTTTTGTTTAAGGCGTTGCAGGGAACGGTAGTCAAAATACTCCAAAGAACAGGGGGAAATCATGGGAGATGAGGATGACTTGATAGTCTCCAGCAATTGCCAGCACATTTCTTCCTGTTCCATAAAAAGAATGCCGCTCAGGAAATCGGCAGGGGCCGGTAACACCTGGAGAGTGCACTCGGTAAAAATGCACAAAGTGCCATCCGAACCGATAAACAGATCCAGCCAGTCCATTTCCGGCTGAACAAAATAACCCGCGGCATTTTTACAATCGGGACTTTTAAAGTTTACCGGAGGAAAATCAATGGTGGATCCATCATCCAGGCGAAGCGGCTGATCTATGGTGACGCCCCGTTGAACGGAAACCGTCCGACCGTCCGCCAACGCGATGTCCGCTGCCAGAACAAACTGGCGTGTGGTCCCATATTTATAACTGCGGGCACCGGAGGCATTGGTGGCAAGGGTGCCCCCAATTGAGGCCAGCCATTCAGTTGGATTGGGGGGATAAAACCAGCCGCTGTTTTCCAGATGGTCTTGCAGGGCCTTCAAGGTGACTGCGGGACCTACTCTAATGGTGCCGTTTAAAACGGGATCCATCTTTTTAAAACGTTCCAGTGAAACAACGATCCCGCTCAAAGGAACGCGTGAGGCCGTAAGCCCGGTTCCAGCCCCGGCAAGGGTAATAGGATTTTGATTCTCTTTTAAAAAACCTATCAACTCTTCCCTGGTTTCGGGAATAACGACTTCGCTGGCCTGGCCTTCTGCAAAATTAGAGGCATCCTTCAAATAAGGCGCGATTGTTTCGGGATCGGTCTTTCTAATCATGGATACCTGTACGCCGGGTCATCGTCGGGTGGACTCCATTAAACCATCGGCCTGAGGGGGAAGGAAGCCTTCATACCCATGGTGACGCTCAATCAATTCCAGGACGGTGTAAACTTCACCATCCTTTATTTCAGGATCGGTAAATACCTGACGCAGGTCGGTCCCCGGACCACCCACCACTGGACCGGCCACCTTGAAACCTCTTTTGCCAATCGCTTCAATAGCGGTCTCAATCTCTTGAACGAGGATGGCTATATGGTGAAAACATTGATCGCCGTGAGCCCTGACCCATTTGGGAATCAGGCTTTTTTCCCCTCGTTCGCCATCATACGACTGATCAATGAACAAGGCGGGATAACCGGGTTTGCGAAACACCTTCGCCCACCAGTGATCGAATTCCAATATCCCCATTTTCTCATCGAAACGAAAACCCAAATCTATAAATTGCCGGGATCGGGCATCAACATCCAGCGTCCTGATGGTGCAATGATCTACCAGAGGCATCCAACCCGCCCCACAGGCGGTCAATTGATTCGCAAAATCGGCCGCCGCACGGTTTCCTGCCAGAAATCTGCCGAGGTAATCCTCCATCAACCGATCCAGCTTATTCATACCCCTATCCTTTGTCCTTAGTCGACGGCTCGTCGCTTTGGTCCTCGGTCTGTTTTTCTTCTCGATGATCTGGACTGGGACCTTGATGAATAAATCCCGCATATCGAAACATCAAAACCACCATCCCTACCAGAACGCAGATCACTACAACTATAATTATAGTATCCAATTATTTTATAATCCTTATTTATAAATATAATATTTTACCATTACGGTGGAAAACCTCCAAGCCATAGGCACGGACAACCTTTAATTTTGTTGACAAATCCGAAGCTGAGGCATAAATTTGAATAAATAAGGTAAATTTTATGGCAAAAATATTTTCAAACAAACACAGGTTTTTTGTTTGCGGTATGGCAAGCGTCCTATTTTTTTGCCTTACCCTGCAGACGCCTCTCATGTCTTATGGCATGGACGGTATGGATTGCAGTACGCAGATAACCTGCACCGCCTGTGGATGCGTAGTGAACTCTGTATCATCCCCTTTGTCGTTATCCCCATTTTTTGTTGCGCTGGATTCTTCCAGCGAAGTTCAAATTCCCATCATATTCCTAAGCCAGGAACCCTGGATTCGCCCTCCCAGATAAACCTCCCAATTTCCCCTGCAAGAAGCGTATATGATTTAGCCTATTTGGGCTTATATTGAAAATCTCGTTTCCTGCGCTATCCGCTATATCTCCATTTTCAGAACCCGGAGGAATCCATGAAAAGAGCTTTTCTCATCATTTTGACGTTATTACTGGTCGGGACAAAGGCCGAAGCAACCAACCAGCATGCCGGTCATTTTAAAAATACATTAAAGGATTTTATTGAAGTTGCCCTGGAACAAAACCCAAGCCTGTTGGAAGCCAAGAATAAAATAAACATTTACAAGCAAATTCCCGACCAAAGGAGTTCGTGGGAAGATCCCATGCTTACCCTGGGCCTTGCCAATCTTCCGGTAGATACCTTTTCTTTCCGAGAGCAGGCAATGACCCAAAAGCAAATCCAAGTAATCCAGGAAATTCCCTACCCGGGCAAAACAGAACTTAGAAAAAATGCGGCGGAGAAAGACATTACTATAGCGGAATGGAATCTAAAAGAGTTGGAACTGAATGTCATTCGCCAGATAAAAGAATCTTTTTTTGAATTATGTTTCATAAATTCAGCAATAGCCACAACGGAACAGAACAAAATTCTCCTGAAACAATTCGTAACCATTGCCGAATCGAAATATTCCGTAGGCAAAGGAATCCAGCAGGATGTTTTAAAAGCCCAGGTGGAATTGTCCAAAATTATGGATGAATTGATTGAACTCCAGCAAGTGCAAGCCAACGAAACTGCCAGGCTGAACACTCTCATGAATCGCCTGCCACAAGAAAACCTTCAAATCCCACACGGTTTGACTCAAACCGAATTCAAATATGACATACAATCTCTCCAGGATTTGGCCCTGAAAAACCGGCCTTTCCTTCAGGGGATTCAGACTTCAATCAATAAATTCACCATTACCAAAGAACTTGCAGAGAAAGAATACTTTCCCAACTTCAGGGTAGGAATTCAATACGGTCAACGCCAGAATTCTCCCTTCCAGGATCACCCGGATTTTATTTCAGGATTTATTGGCGTCAACATACCCATCTGGTTTACCACCAAGCAAAGAAAAAAAGTGGCTGAAGAAAACTTCCGGATTCTGACTGCAAAGGATACCTATAATGCCGCTCGAAATAATGTATTTCTAAAAATCAAATTGATCCTGGATAGAGAGAATAAAGGGCGTAAGCTGATCAGCCTGATCAAAACCGGCATCATTCCGCAAGCCAGGCAGTCGCTGGAATCAGCCCTGGCCGCATACAGTGTTGATAAAATCGACTTTCTGACTCTCATTGACAATCAGGTCACACTTTTGAAATGGGAAATCAAATACCATCGTCAATTAACGGATTACGAACAGAACCTCGCGGCATTGGAACATGTGGTCGGACAATCCCTGTTCAATGCCCTTTATGAGTGAATATTATGAGCGACAGCGATAAAACAGAAAACGAGCAGGTTCCCATTCCTCCGGCAGAACTGGAAGAGGAAATTATATTTCCTGCAAGGGTAAGTGATAAACCCCAGAAACCGGCAAAAGGTTTTCCGGTCAAACTTTCTCCCGCCAAACTGTTGATCCTGGTCATTCTCGTGATTGCAGTCTATTTTGCAGGATATCTGACAAGCCAGGAAAATTTCCTTGGAACCGTGACCCAAATTAAAGAATGGATCAGCGCCTCCAAAGAAACGGTCGCCCCATATCAGGACAAACTAACGGAAGCCATCGAAACCAGAATCAAAAAGAAAGAGACCGAACCTTCACAGCAACAAATGAAAGAAGGCCAAATGCCTTCGATAAAGGAAAAACGGAAAATCAAATACTGGAAAGCCCCGATGGATCCCACTTACGTACGGGATAAACCGGGGAAAAGCCCGATGGGCATGGATCTGGTTCCCGTATATGAAGGTGAAGCAGAGGGGGAAATCAAAATCAGCCCAACCATAGCGCAAAATATGGGTATTAAAACTGAAAAGGTGAAAAGTCGAACCTTGAAACATGAAATACGCACGGTGGGCAACCTGACCTATGATGAACGGAAGGTCCACCATGTCCATACCAAATACGGCGGATGGATTGAAAAACTGCATGTCGACTTTACGGGACAGGAAGTTAAGCAGAGCGACCTGCTCCTGGAAATCTACAGTCCGGAACTGGTGTCCACCCAGGAAGAGTTGGTCCTGGCTCTGAAGTACAAGCAATCACTCAAAGACAGCCCTTACGGAGAACTCTCGGAAGCCGCGGACAGCTTACTCGCCTCCACTCGAAAACGTCTGGAATTGTTTGATGTACAGGAACATCAAATTGAAGCCCTGATCCGCGATCAGAAAATAACAAAAACCATGCACATCCACTCGCCGGTACGCGGGTTCGTGATTGAGAAAAAGGCCCTGGAAGGAATGCACGTACAACCGGGGATGAGCCTGTATATGATTGCAGACCTGTCGAATATCTGGGTTCTGGCTGATATTTATGAGTATGAAGTTCCCTGGATTAAAGTCGGGCAGAACGTTGAAATGAATCTTTCCTACTTTCCCGGCAAAAAATTTTCAGGGAAAGTAACTTTTATCGATCCGTTTTTAAATCCGGCAACCCGAACGTTAAAAGTCCGGATGGAATTTCCCAATCCAAATTGGGAACTCAAACCCGACATGTACGCCAATGTAACGATTGAATCTACCGTGGTCAAACGCGGCCTGACCGTTCCCGAGCAATCCGTGATTCATTCGGGTGAAAAAACCATGGTGATCGTAGCCAAAGACTCGGGACAATACGAAAGCCGGGAAGTCACTCTGGGTGTTCTTGCGCAAGGTTATTACAGGGTCATCAAAGGGTTGCGTAAGGGAGAACAAGTGGTGGTTTCTTCCGGATTTCTGATCGACTCAGAAAGCAAGCTGCAGGAGGCCATTGGAAAACTGCAAAATTTCGCTCCGAAACCACCTATTGAACACAATCTCATGAAATCCCCGCCGGGACAATTGATGCCTCAAATAGACAACAGGCATTCCGGGGAAACCATGAACAATAACCTTAATCACTAAACCGGATGAGGCGAAATCCGTGAGCACATCATGTTGAAAAAAATAATTGCCGCATCTTTAAAAAATCGTTTTCTGGTTATCCTGGCTACTCTGTTCATCGTGGCGTGGGGAGTCTTTTCCATGCAACGTACTCCCCTTGATGCGATACCGGATTTAAGCGATGTGCAAGTCATCATTTTCACCGAGTTTTCCGGCCAGGCACCCCAAATCATAGAAGATCAAATCACTTATCCCCTGACCACCACCATGCTTTCGGTTCCTTACGCCAAAGTAGTTCGGGGTTACTCCTTTTTCGGGTTTTCCTTCGTTTATATCATTTTTGAAGACGGAACCGATCTCTACTGGGCCCGCAGTCGCGTTCTCGAGCAATTAAATTTCGTCAGCCAACGCCTCCCAAAAGGAGTCACGCCAACCCTGGGGCCCGATGCCACCGGGGTCGGCTGGATTTATGAATATGCTCTTGTGGACAAAACGGGTGGCCACGACCTTTCCCAATTGCGATCCATTCAGGATTGGTATCTGCGCTACGAATTGCAGACGGTTCCCGGCGTTTCCGAAGTAGCCAGCATCGGGGGGTTCGTCAAACAATATCAGGTGGAAGTCGATCCCAACAAACTTATGGCCTACAACATTCCGCTGAATAAAATCACCCGTGCCATCCAGAGAAGCAATAACGATGTCGGGGGACGCCTGCTGGAAATGTCAGAAACTGAATTCATGGTTCGCGGTCTGGGTTACATCAAGAGTGTGGAAGACATCGAAAAAATTCCCGTCGGGGTAGGTCCCGGCGGGATACCTCTCCTGATCCGTGATGTAGCACGGGTGAAACTCGGTCCGGAATTGCGGCGAGGCCTGGTGGAGCTTAATGGCGAAGGTGAAGTGGTGGGCGGTATTGTGGTCATGCGCTACGGGGAGAATGCCCTGGAGGTTATTCACAAGGTAAAGGAAAAACTTGAATCCTTGAAAGCCGGTTTACCCGATGGAGTTGAAATTCTTTCGGTTTATGACCGGTCCGGATTGATCGAACGAGCCATTGCCAATTTAAAAGAGAAGCTGATAGAAGAAAGCCTGATCGTTGCTCTGGTATGCATCGTTTTTTTGATGCATCTGCGTTCGGCCTTTGTTGCCATACTCACCATTCCTATCGGAATTCTAATCGCCTTCATCCTGATGAATCAGCAGGGACTGAACGCCAATATCATGTCACTGGGCGGCATTGCCATTGCCATCGGAGCGATGATTGACGGCGCCATCGTCATGATCGAAAATGCCCACAAACATCTGGAATTGCACAAAGGGGAAAAAAATCACTGGCAAATTATTTACGAAGCCTCTGCCGAAGTGGGCCCTGCCCTCTTTTTCAGTCTGTTGGTTATTACGGTTTCCTTTCTTCCCGTGTTTACGTTACAGGCACAGGAGGGCCGGTTGTTTTCACCGCTGGCGTTCACCAAAACCTATTCCATGGCCGCGGCGGCTCTGCTATCCATCACGCTTATCCCGGTCATGATGGGATTTTTTGTCAAAGGCCGGATCCTTCCGGAAAAAAGAAACCCGCTCAACTGGATATTGAATCTGGCCTATAAACCCGTCATCTGGCTGGTTCTTCATGCAAAACTCCTGGTTATCGGGATAGCCCTTATTATTCTGGTGATCACCATCATACCGCTCAAGCAATTGGGTTCCGAGTTCATGCCCCCGCTCAACGAAGGCGATCTTCTATACATGCCAACCACCCTGCCCGGCATATCGATCACCAAAGCCAAGGAACTGCTTCAGCAGACCGACAAGATCATCAAACAATTCCCCGAAGTACACCACGTATTCGGTAAAGCCGGGCGGGCCGAAACCGCAACCGATCCCGCGCCCCTGAGCATGTTCGAAACCACCATCATGCTCAAACCGGAGAGTGAATGGCGTCCGGGAGTCACCCTCCAGTCCCTTACCGACGAAATGAATGCCGCCCTCCAGTTTCCAGGATTAACCAACGCCTGGACGATGCCGATCAAAACCCGGATCGATATGCTTTCAACCGGAATCAAAACGCCGGTGGGACTCAAAATAGCGGGTAACGATTTAAAAACCCTTCAGACCCTTGGGCAGGAGGTGGAATCTATCATCAAAAATATTCCCGGGACGTTAAGCGTTTATTCTGAACGGGTGGTTGGTGGCAACTATTTTGATTTTGAAATCAACCGCGATCAGGCCGCGCGCTACGGGCTGACCACCGGGGATATTCAGGATATTATTCAAACCGCCATCGGGGGAATGAACATCACCACCACCATTGAGGGGCGCGAGCGTTACCCGGTCAATCTCCGTTACAGCCGCGAGTTGCGGGACGACGTCAACCGCTTGCAGAGAGTTCTTATTCCTACTCCCCAGGGACAACATATACCGATGGCGCAGGTGGCTAAGTTTTCCTTCAAGAAGGGACCACCAGTAATCAAAAGCGAAAACGCCCGGCTCAACGCCTGGGTGTATATTGACTTGAAAGGGATAGACGTCGGCACTTATGTGGAGCGCGCGAAAAAAATCGTTCAGGAAAAAATTTCACTGCCGCAGGGCTACAGTCTGATCTGGAGCGGACAATACGAGTACATGGAGCGAGCCAAGGAACGCCTGAAAATCGTCGTTCCCTTCACACTCCTCATCATATTTGTATTATTGTTTTTAAATTTCAAAAATATCACCGAAACCCTTATCGTGATGCTGTCCCTGCCGTTTTCACTGGTTGGAGGTATTTGGTACATTTACTATCTCGATTACGATTTGAGCGTGGCGGTGGTGGTTGGATTCATCGCCCTGGCCGGAGTCGCCGCAGAAATAGGCGTTCTGGTTTTAATCTATATTGATCACTCCTACCAACGTCAGAATAAAAACGGTGGAATCCATAGCAGGGAAGAATTATTAGAAGTTATCATTCAGGGTACATCGGAAAGAGTCCGACCGATTATGATGACCGTCACCGCAATCATCGGCGGCCTGCTTCCAATCATGTGGGGCTCGGGAACCGGCTCGGAGGTCATGCAACGCATCGCCGCCCCCATGGTGGGGGGCATGGTGTCGGCCACATTATTAACCCTGATCGTGATTCCAGCCATCTACGGCTGGATATTGGAACATCGTCTCAAGCGATCCGGTCAATTCACTAAGCCATCAAATCATGAAAAACTTTAATTCATCTTTTATTCTTTTATTTACAGTCTTTATCAGCCTTATTGCATCCAATTCCAACAGCCATGTAATACCTGAAGACGAACTACGAAATAAGGTTTATTTATCCAACAATGAAGCACTGAAAAAGGTTTTTAAAGGGGTCAATAAAATTAAAAGAGAAAAACAAAAGATTTCTCCCGAACAAAGAAAACAGATCGAAGAAATCTGCGGGCAAAATTTTGAGGACCAGCGCATTGATTTTTATACTGCCCCAACGAATAATGGAAAACTCTATGCCACGATTGAGAAGGCAACTGCAAATTCGCACCCTGTTACTGAAGCTAAATTTATTATCCTGATCGACTCTCAGGGACAAATTAAGGATTTGCACATAATGGAATACAAGGGACCACAACGCGCTGAAATCATATCCCGTCCTTTTTTAAATCAATTTTTGGGTCAATCAGCCCATTCTTCTTTTAAATCGGTGACCAGCAATCAAGGTACCACTCCATCGGCGCAGGCACTGGTTCGGGCGGTCCATAAAATTCTGGCTTCCCACAACGTAGTTTACTTGACGGGTGAAAACTGAAATAAAATAAAGGACATCCCTTCTTCCTTGACACCCTTTTTGGCCTTACGTATGCTGAGTCAAACACTAGGAGAGCTTATTTATGAAAGACGACGTTAAGGGCAGCGACATCCATCAACAGAAGGTGACTATTGGCGGAGTGCAGTTGACCCTCAGCCAGCCGGATACCAGTGAAGTCACCTGGATCGGCCAGAGTGAAATTCTCAAACAGGTTCTGGCCT
>JAOUPX010000004.1 GCA_029879645.1 Nitrospinota bacterium | reverse complement strand
GAAGACCGGGGGTCGGTATTGCAAGCTTAGCGGGAGGCAGAATTACATCATGCCGCCCATTCCACCCATGCCGCCCATTCCACCCATGCCGCCGGCCGGGCCGTGAGAATGTTCTTCCTTCTCTTCCGGCAGGTCGGTGATCATTGCTTCGGTGGTGAGCAGGAGGCCCGAAATACTGGCCGCATTCTGCAATGCGGTGCGGGTCACCTTGGCCGGGTCGATGATGCCTTCCTTGATCATATCGACATATTCGCCGGTGCGCGCATCGTAGCCCATATTGCCCTTCAGGCTTTTGACCTTCTCGACGATCACGGTGCCTTCTTCGCCGGCGTTGGCCGCAATCTGACGAATCGGTTCTTCCAGGGCGCGGCGAATAATCTTCACGCCCATCATGAAGTCGTGGTCGCCTTCGATCTTGTCGAGGGCTTTCAGACAGCGCAGGAAGGCGACTCCGCCTCCGGGCACGATGCCCTCTTCAACGGCCGCACGGGTTGCGTGCAGGGCGTCTTCCACGCGGGCTTTCTTTTCCTTCATCTCGGTTTCGGTAGCGGCACCCACTTTGATGATGGCCACGCCGCCGACCAGTTTCGCCAACCGCTCCTGCAGTTTTTCGCGGTCGTAGTCGGAGGTGGTTTCCTCGACCTGGTTACGGATCTGCTTGACCCGTCCCTGAATCTCGGACGCCTTGCCTTTACCGTCGACGATGGTGGTGTTCTCTTTGTCGATGGTGATGCGCTTGGCCTGACCCAGATCGTCCAGCGTGACGTTCTCCAGTTTCACGCCGATGTCCTCGGTGATTACCTGGCCGCCGGTGAGAATGGCGAGGTCGTTCAGCATGTCTTTTCTGCGGTCGCCGAAGCCCGGAGCTTTAACGGCGCACACGTTCAACGTGCCGCGCAGTTTGTTGACCACGAGGGTAGCCAGCGCTTCGCCTTCGATATCTTCAGCCAGCAACAACAGCGGCTTGCCGCCTTTGGCCACCTTCTCCAGGATCGGCAGAAGGTCTTTCATGTTGGAGATTTTCTTTTCGTGCAGGAGGATGTAGGCGTCTTCCAGAACCGCTTCCATACGCTCGGCATCGGTCACGAAATAGGGGGACAGGTAACCGCGGTCGAACTGCATTCCTTCCACGATTTCCAGAGCCGTTTCCATGCTTTTCGCTTCTTCCACGGTGATGACGCCGTCTTTACCGACTTTGTCCATCGCTTCGGAGATGATGTCGCCGATAGCGGTGTCGTGGTTGGCGGAAATGGTTCCGACCTGGGCGATTTCGGTTTTGTCCTTGGTGGGTTTGGCCAGTTTCTTGATTTCGGGAATGATCGTCGCAACCGCTTCCTCGATACCGCGTTTGATGTCCATCGGGTTGGCGCCGGCGGTAACCATTTTCAGGCCTTCGCGGAAAATCGCCTGGGCCAGAACGGTTGCCGTCGTGGTGCCGTCACCGGCGTTGTCACTGGTTTTGCTGGCTACTTCGTTGACCATCTGTGCGCCCATGTTCTCAAACGGGTCCTGCAGTTCGATTTCCTTGGCAACAGTCACGCCGTCTTTGGTGATGACGGGAGAGCCGAATTTCTTGTCGATTACCACGTTGCGGCCTTTCGGACCCAACGTCAGCTTGACGGTGTTCGCCAGCTTGTTGACACCTTCCAGAATCTTGTGTCGTGCTTTCTCTTCATAAACAATTTGCTTTGCCATGTATCTAAATCTCCTTCAATAAGATGAATAGTATTTTTAAAGTTCGGGTGGATTACTCGACGATGCCGAGGACGTCGTCTTCCCGCATCAGCAGGTAATCTTCGCCTTCGATTTTGATCTCCGTGCCGCCGTATTTGCTGTACAGTACCTTGTCGCCCACTTTCACGTCGAGCGCCACACGCTTGCCGTCGTCGCCCACTTTGCCGGCGCCTACGGCGGTTACCCGGCCTTCGATCGGCTTCTCTTTTGCCGAATCGGGAATGATAATGCCACCCTTGCGAACTTCCTTCTCGCGGATGGGTTGAACCAGAATGCGGTCTTGCAAAGGACGAATCTTCATAACAACTCCTTGAATTAATGATAAGATTGCTGTTGTTGATTGATATCTATTCCAAAAACGTTTTGAATCAAAACGGGAATGACCGTGTCAGCCCTGTAAATCCTTATGAAATATTGGGTTATTTGGTTTTGCCGTTTGGGGATACCGGAAATTAGCACTCCTCGACCGCAAGTGCTAATAGATACTATCATATATAAAACCCCAGAACTGAAAAGCAAGGCCGGGAACCGAAAAATATTTAAAAAACTTACAAAAACCTGAAAAAAATCTGGAAAACTCGAAAACTATGAATAAACAAGCCTCTAAAGAACTGGAAGTGTTCCTCAACCCCTACCCGGACCGGGATTACGAGATCCATATGGAATGTCCGGAGTTCACCTGCCTGTGCCCGCGCACCGGCCAGCCCGATTTCGCCCATATCGATATCCACTACATCCCCGATCACGAGTGCATCGAGCTGAAATCGCTGAAGCTGTACCTGTGGTCCTACCGGGACGAGGGGGCGTTCCACGAGGCGGTGATCAACAAGATCCTCGACGACCTGGTGGCCGCCTGCCAGCCCCGCTGGATGGAGGTGGAGGGCGAGTTCTTCGTGCGCGGCGGCATCTACACCACAATCAGCGCCGAACACCACGGCAAACCCAAAAAAGCCAAAGCCAAACGGAAAAAATAAGCGGAGAGGCTCCTCCCCGGAGGGAGAACTTGCTGACGGTTGACGGCAACGGTGGATCACGGGGCACAATTCGAGAATTTTAAATTGGCTCCGGGCTTTGTCCGGCTCCTCCCCGGAGAGACCTTTTCATAAGTCTAATAAACAGAACGCGACATTAATTCCCCTCCTTACGAAGGAGGGGATACAGGGGAGGTTGTGACGCCCCTTTCCTTGAATTAAATGGTTTTGCAGTTTTACGAAAACCCCACCCCACCTGTATCCTCCCCTCAGCAAGGGGAGGAGTATTTAAAACCGGGTGCTATGTAAAACCTCCTTCCAAAGGAGGGGCTGGGGGGGCTTCTTCCTTCAGCTTTTGTAGTTTAAAAAATCTAAACACAGATTCTTCGCTAGCGCTCAGAATGACAGAGAGATACGTATTGTCATCCTGAGGAGCCTTGGGCAAAGCTTGCCCTGAGCCTGTCGAAGGAAAGGATCTATGTTTTGGTCTTATATTAAGGAATGAATCATCAACCACCCTCACCCCAGCCCTCTCCCATCAAGGGAGAGGGAGCAGGCAGGGCCTGCGGCAATTTGGATAATGTTTACAGGACGAATGATGATCCTCCTGCGCCTCTCAATTACAAACTGCATTTTTCGGGCGGTAGCCCGGTCCCTTCTCCCCTGGTGGGAGAAGGTTAGGATGAGGGGGCTCTAATGACATTTCCTCTGGAGGGGATCGGGTGGTTTTGCTCCCCCTTCCCCGGAGAGACCTTTTCATAAGTCTAATAAACAGAACGCGACAATAATTCCCCTCCTTACGAAGGAGGGGATACAGGGGAGGTTGTGACGCCCCTTTCCTTGAATTAAATGGTTTTGCAGTTTTACGAAAACCCCACCCCACCTGTATCCTCCCCTCAGTAAGGGGAGGAGTATTTCAAATGTTCAAGTAGGGCTCGGATGACTGATGACTTTTCCTTATCCGGTTTCTTTTTAAATCCAATTGGCCGGAAACGAATCAAAACTAAGGGCAAAGTGGGATGATGAAGGAAATAACGTCAACGGAACCGATAGGAGCGCTCACCTCAATGCACCCGAATTTCAATTTCGATAACAGCTACGCCAGTACTTTTGAGGACTTTTACGTCCGGTGCCGGGCCACCCTGGCGTCTGCGCCGAAACTATTACAACTCAACCATGCGCTGGCCGAGGAACTGGGGCTGGATCCGGCCGCGCTCGATTCGGAGGCAGGTTCGGCGATTTTCTCCGGCAACGCGATCCCCGAGGGGGCGGAACCCCTGGCCCAGGCCTATGCCGGGCACCAGTTCGGCGGGTACGCGCCGCAGTTGGGGGACGGACGAGCACTCCTTCTCGGCGAGGTGATCGATACCCGACAACGCCGCCGCGATATCCAACTGAAAGGATCGGGCCCCACCCCGTTTTCCCGCGGGGGAGACGGCAAGGCGGCGCTGGGTCCGGTTCTGCGCGAATACCTGATCGGCGAGGGCATGCACGCCCTCGGCATCCCGACGACCCGCGCCCTGGCGGCGGTGATCACCGGAGACCCCGTTTACCGGGAAATTCCCCTGCCCGGCGCGGTTCTCACCCGTGTGGCGGCGAGTCATATCCGCATCGGTACTTTCCAGTTTTTTGCCGCGCGCGGAGGCGTCGAAAAAGTGCGTGAGTTGGCCGAATATGCCATTGCGCGGCACTACCCAGGCCTTGCGGATGCGGAAAATCCCTTTCTGGCCTTCTTCCAGGCGGTCGCCGATGCCCAGGCATCTCTGGTGGCCCGGTGGATGAATGTCGGCTTCATTCACGGGGTAATGAACACGGACAACATGGCGATCTCCGGCGAAACCCTCGATTACGGGCCCTGCGCTTTTATGGATACCTATGCGCCGGGCACGGTGTTCAGCTCCATCGACCGCAATGGACGCTACGCTTATGGCAACCAGCCGGCGATCCTGGTCTGGAACCTGACCCGGTTGGCGGAAACGCTGGTCCCGCTGGTCGATCCGGTCAAGGACCGGTCGGTCGAACTGCTGACCGGCGTGCTGGAGCAGGTGTCGTCCGTCTACGAGAAGTACTGGCTGGCCGGCATGCGCTCCAAGATCGGTTTAACGACGGAAGATCCCAACGACCTGGACCTGGTCAACGATCTGCATTGGGTGATGAAAGACGGCAAGGCGGATTTCACCCTCTTCTTCCGCCGACTCTCCCAGGCCGTGCGCGGCGATGACGACGCGGTACACAACCTGCTGGAACAGTCGGGCGCCTTCGACGTCTGGGCGCGGCGCTGGCGGAAACGCCTGGAGCAGGAGGCCAGGGACGCGGAGACCACCGCACAGGCCATGGACCGGGTCAACCCGATCTATATTCCACGGAATCATAAAGTCGAAGAAGCCCTGTCCGCCGCGGTGCAGTATCAGGATATGGGACCGTTCTCGAAACTGCTGGCCGTGTTGAGCCATCCCTTCGACGAGGCCGACGGCAACGAGGCCTACGCCGAACCGGTCCCGAACCCTTCCTATAAGACCTTCTGCGGAACCTGATTGTTGAAACGAATATTGTTTGTCATCAGATAACAGTGGGGTTTGCTAACTACAGCTATACAGGCTAAAGAAATGAATATTATAAATGGTGACAGTGCTGCTGGCTCATTCAAGCAAGCATTCAAAATGTCTGGAGATGATGTTTTGGTGCTAGCGGATGTGTTGTCGTGTGGGCCGCTTAAAGAATTTATGGGTATGGAAGGTTGGGTTAAGGATAGAGAAAGTTATTGGAAGGGAATCTTTATAGACAATTCTGTGGGACCTATATCTTTTGATGAAAGCCCAAGGGATTTTTATAAATCTTTCGAAGATATAGAAAATTCAGATCAAATAAACTTATGGATTGGGCGTTCGCTGAGTGATCAACTGGCTCTAGCGTTTGTAGTATTTCTATTTGATTACTTTAATTTGAAGTTAGATAAGCTAACAGTATTTCAGTTTACAGATTTGAATGATAAAAAATTTAAAATTCGCGGTTTAGGGGAGCTTTCTCCTGAACAAATCAAACAGCACCCTGATGGGTTCAAACTCAATGATAAACAAATCGCTTTGTGTCTCAGTGTGTGGCAGGCGGCTACGCATAAAAGCCCTGAGAAACTTTTAGCATTACTGGATATAGAGACTGCAAGCCTTCCTATTCTGCATCGCGCCATAAAAACTCTTCTATTCCGATATCCCAAGCTTTCAAATGGACTGACCGATTGGGATGAAACTCTATTAAAATTTACAAAAACACATGGGCCCCGGGCGGTTATGGTGATCGGACATGTTCTTGGAGCAGGTATGATGAAAATAAATGCGCAGGTTCTGGATACGGTGGGCGATTTGTACTTATTCCATCGACTTAAAACCTTGGCCCGATCTTATGCGGACAAGCCATTGTTAACCTTAAATTCAATGGACTTGTCAATGAGAGAAACAGAGGTGGAAATATCTGAATTAGGTAAGGACGTATTGGAAGAAAGACAGAGTTTGGCGAATACGATCAGCATTAATGATTGGGTGGGTGGTGTTCACTTGGACTCTACAACGAGGCACATGTGGTTCAGGAAGGGCCAGGAGCTGTTATTCAAAGCTATTGGTCCTTGATTTTTGTCCGGCCCTCGCCGCATAGTTCAACTCAACGAATGCCAGTCCCCATAAACGATTGAGCAAGCAAAAGAATGGAAACTTTCGCGGAACTGGGTTACCTCGGACTTTTTGTTGCCGCGTTTCTGGCGGCGACCATCTTACCCCTAAGCTCGGAGGTGGTGCTCAGCGCTTTGCTGTTGGGCGGCTGGTCGCCCGTCGCGCTGGTTTCGGTGGCCACCGTGGGCAACGTGCTGGGATCGCTCACCAATTATGCGCTGGGGTACTGGGCCGGTCCGAAAGTGGGCAACAAGTGGCTGAAGATTTCGGAAGAGGAGTTTGTTAAGGCCGAGCGGCGGTTTGCGAAGTACGGATTGTTCTCGCTGTGTTTTGCCTGGGTGCCGGTCATCGGCGATCCCATCACCGTGGTCGCCGGTATATTGCGGGTTCGTTTGCTGTGGTTTGTCGTGTTGGTGACGGCAGGCAAACTTCTGCGCTACATCGCCGTCAGTGTTCTGGCCCTGCAGGCGAATGGATAGCCCACCCGCTTACAGTACGGTTTCAATACCCTTTTCCAGATCGTAATTCAGCCCATCTTCCGGTTTGGGTTTTTGGGGTTTTTCTGCTTCCTGTTGATACCGCATTTTCACCAGATTGTTCATGGCCATTTCATGGCAGGTGGTGCAGATCCAGCCCTCGCCCGAATCGATCCAGCACTCGTACTCCACCCAGAGAATGGCATCCTCCTCGCTGTCACAGTACTCGCCATTCCCGAGGCATAGAGTGGAAATTTTTGTATGGCACTCCACCGCATATTGGTTGTTTTTCTGCAGGATCACTGCGGTTTTCTCCTCCATTGTTCATCATGCCCTGAAACTTTACCATCCTTACGCCCTGAAATACAACCCCAACAGAAGGTCCGACCACCCGCCGCTTTTTCTGGAACTTGTGCTAGGATAATGGCCTGAAATGGTGTAATAATTGAATGCAGAATGGCTGGAAGGCTGGACGCGATCCATAGCGGACATCAACTGGTGAACGAAGATAGAATGGATCTCCTTATGACGAACAATTGGAATATTCCAGATTGGCTAGAAAAAGAAGTAAGAGGAAGAGATGGAAATTGTGTCTATTGCCGTGTTGAGTTTACGCCATCAAAAATATCTAAAAAAACAGCGGCTAGCTGGGAGCATATAATTAACGATGCAAAAATCGTTACTAGAGAGAACATTACGCTCTGCTGTTCATCTTGTAATGCAAGCAAAGGACAAAAAACCCTTTCTAATTGGTTGCAATCCAAATACTGTAAAGATCGTGGAATAAATATAAATACAGTTGCACCAATAATCAAACAGGCAATCACTAATGGTCAATAAGCAGTGTTAATCCTCAGATTGACCTGACACTGATAATTATACCACCGCCGAATGTCCGCTTATGGCCGCACTGAGGCTCTTCAAATGTCCCATCTCCCGCTGTTTCCCCTGAAAGTTATGTTAGGATAATTGCTTTAAAATTTGGAGAGAGTTTATGCTTAATCGATCTAGAGAATGCCATCAGTGCAGGGAGAGAACCCTGGCTGTCGGGAATTTTATGGAGGACGACGATGAATCCGGATGAGGTGCTGGAACTCCTGCAGGCGGGGAACGAGCGTTACCTGACCGGCACCACCCACAAACACGATTTCCACGCCGACCGCGCGGAGCTGGCTCTCAGCCAGCACCCCATCGCCGCCGTGCTCAGTTGCTCCGATTCCCGGGTGGTGCCGCAGTTTGCGTTCGACCAGGGTTCCGGCAAGCTGTTCGTGGTCCGCGTGGCCGGCAACATTGCCACCGCTTACGGGATCGCGTCGCTGGAGTATGCGGTCGAATACCTCAACACACCCCTGATCTACGTTTTGGGGCACACGTCCTGCGGCGCCGTGGGTGCCGCGATCAAAGTGGTGAAGGACGGCGCGGAGTTTCCGGGGGAACTGCCGGGGCTGGTGGAATCGATCGCCCGTGCCGTGCGTGACACCGAGGCGGAGGCAGGGGATCACTTGACGAACGCCGTGCACGAGAACGTGCGTTTGACCGTCGCTCAACTGGCAAACTCGAGTCAGATCATTCAGTCGCGTATCCAGGCGGGCAAGCTACGGGTAGTCGGCGGAGTGTACGAACTGGCCAGCGGTAAGGTCACCCTCGTGTCGTGAAGCGACCTTTGCATAAGTCATGGATGTAGAGATGCAAGAGTCCCCCTTTCTTACAAAGGTTCCTTCTCCCCGGGTGGGAGAAGGTTAGGATGAGGGGGCTCTCATGATGGTTCCTCTGTTCGGACGTAACGTAAAACTGCAGTTTGTCATTCCAGTAATTAGTTATGCAAAGGTCTCCCTGGTAAGGAGAGCTTCGCAAAAGTCATTGATGGAATAGGTATCATTCACCCTCACCCCAGCCCTCTCCCATCAAGGGAGAGGGGGTGTTGGGGATGTTATGGAGCCTCTTTCCTTGCATTTAAAGGTTTCTGCCTTGTTACGAAACCCGCACCCCACCTGTTTCCTCCCCTCTGCAAGGGGAGGAGTATTTAAAAATGGCGTTATACAAAGCTCTCCTCCATAAGGAGACCTTTGACTAAATACAATGAACAGATCGCAACAATATTTCCCCTCCTTACCAAGGAGGGGATGCAGGGGAGGTTGTGGTACCCTTTTCCTTAATTTTCTGATTTTGTAGTTCTACGAAACCCGCACCCCACCTGTATCCTCCCCTCTGCAAGGGGAGGAGTATTTAAAAATGGCGTTATACAAAGCTCTCCTCCATAAGGAGACCTTTGACTAAATACAATGAACAGATCGCAACAATATTTCCCCTTCTTGGTAAGGAGGGGAATCATTGTTGCGGGCCCGGCCCGGCGCCACCCAGTCCTCTCCCTGGTAAGGGGAGGAATATTGTGATTCGCTCCGCGCGAACGGTCGGCCTTGCGCAAAGTTCTCTGTTGTGAGCGGGCGTTTTTCCTTCGACGGGCGTGACTCTGCGTCAGCAGGGCAGGGGGACGGGTCCCTAAGCCTCATCAAATCGGACGTTGTTCGCTGTCAGGAACTGTTTGATTTTGTTGATGTGGACGCACCGGCCGGTGTTCAGAAACGCGCTGTCTTCAATCAATCGGTCCTGGCCCGCCTGGCGGACGGGCTGTTTGATATCGAATCCCAGGTAGAGGTGGCTTGTGTTGAACTGGACGCCCCAGACGACGCCCTCGGTATCGAACGCCGGGCCGCCGCTTTGACCCCGCAGGCCCGGGGTGCTCATTTCAAATCCGTAAACATCCATGCCGTCGGGACTGCGACGTCCCAGGTAACGAGTGACCATGCCCTCTATCGGAAACCGGGGTGAGGCGGCGTTTCCGGACTCTGTCCAGTGGATGTTGTCGTCCTCCGGACTGTGGCGGAAGTTGCTGAACTCGGGGAACGGGTACCCCAGCCGGCACAGGAATTTGCCCTGTTTCAGGGACGACGTGTCTTTCGGAAACCGGGCGAAGTGCTTCACCAGTAATTGATCGCTGTTCACCTTGATGAGAGCCAGGTCGATTTCTTCCTCCGGGTGCAATTTGATTTCCAGACCCCTGAACCCGCTGGCGCAGGACATCAGGCGGGTTTTCATCTGGATGATGCCGCCTTTTTTGAAGCCGTAGCGTTTTTTCAGTTCGTCGACGGATTTCTTTTTTTTGCTGTTATGCTCCGTTTTCTCCAGCGCCTCCCGGAAACTCGCCCATTTGTCGTTGAGAGTGTTGGCGGACAGAATGTTTTGGGCGATGTGTTTGCAGGTCAGCGCCCAGCCTTCGTCGTTGATGAAAAACAGAGTGGCGGAACCCGGAATCACGGTATCAGAACCGTATTCCCTATGGATGAAGTGAATGGGGCGGGTGAATTGATCCGCCTTTTCGATGGCTTGGATGAACATGAGGATTCCGGTGAGCCCAACGGGCTGTTACAGATTTACGATCGGTTATAATTTTACACGGACTTTCAAGGGCATGGGATAATTTCTCAACCCCGTCATTCCATCCGGACGCGTGAATTATGGTAGGATAATGGTTTAAGAATCAGCCTATCCATTGCTTCCAGGCGGAAAAAGATGTTGAATCGAACAGGTGAGTGTCATCAATGCGGGGAGTGCTGCAAGACCGTCAACATGACGGTGGTGCGGGATGTGACATTGCGTCAGCACGGCAACCGGGCGGAGCTCGAGCGTTACCTCAGTTACCGGGGCATCCGGGTGGTTGGGGAGGACGTGGCGGCCAATGCGCTGTTTTACGCAATAGATATCCCGTGCAGTCAACTGACCGAAGACAACCGGTGCCTCGTCCACGACTCGCCCGACAAACCCCTGCTGTGCCTCAAGTACCCGGACGCGCCGAATGATATTGAAGAGTGCGGCTATACCTTTGAACGTCAATCTCCACTGGAACGCCTGACATGACCGAACGTTATACTGACAATGGCGATGGCACGCTGACGGATACCCAAACCGGCCTGATGTGGCAGGAGAGCTATGCCTACGCGGAGACCGGGAACTACGTCAACTGGCACGATGCCGAAAAATATATCGAGGACCTCAACCGCCGCAAGCTGGGGGGACATGCCGACTGGCGCCTGCCCAACAAGCTGGAACTGCAGAGCCTGTACGAATTGAAGCATGAGTTTCAGTCGCGCGGCCGGACGTTTGTCCTGCACATCGATCCCGTGTTCGAGATCGGCTACGGCAGTTGTTTCTGGACCTGGCAGACGCGGCTCTCCGGCGCGATGGGGTTCGCCTTCGACATTGGCGAGAATTTATGGTATCCGCAGGGCAGTCTGTCGGCGACGGTGCGGGCGGTGCGGCTGAATATGAATCCCTTTAAACTGATACGGACCTATGGTCACCAAAAAACAGCGGCGTAACAAAGGTAAAGAGGCCGCCGCGCCGAGCCCGGAGAGCGTCAAAAGGGAAAAAGAGAAGGCGCGCGAGTTGAAAGACACCGATTGGTGGCGGAATCAGCTCGCCAGGGGGGAGTGTTATTATTGCGGGCAGACGTTCGATAAGAAGGATTTAAGCATGGATCACATTGTGCCGCTTTCGCGCGGCGGCAAGAGCACGAAGGGTAACGTGGCGGCGGCGTGCAAGCCGTGCAATAATGATAAGAAATACTATACGGCGGCGGAACTCATTCTCAAAAACCAGATGAACTCGAAGATCGATTTCTGACTGGGCCAGGCCCGGTGCTAATTTTAATTACCTGTCACCCTGAGCCTGTCGAAGGGCGACAACAAAGGAAGAAGCCCCCCGGCCCCCTTCGGAGAAGGGGGAGCAAACCACCTCTTGCAAAGGACCGGTATATATGGAAAGCGACAAGATGCTGAAAATCATGGGATTCGGAACGCTGGCGATCATTGTGCTCGGCATCCTCCTTTTCCTGTTTAAGACCTAACCAGCGTGACGCTGGACCCAAATTGACCATCGACTAACACAGAAAAAAACCTGTCACCCTGAGCTTGTCCAAGGGCGGCGGGTTTTTTTATTTTGAGCCTTAATAAGAAATTGCCACCGGCGGCCAGCGTGACGCTGGACCCCACCGGGCCAGGCCCGGAGCTAACTCCTTATTAGGAGTAGTATTAAGCTTTTCTTGGTGTTGATCTGTGGCTAATTGTTGTTAAGACGGGATGTCCATACTCGATGGAGGGGCCTGGATGCGGGGGGCATCCTGAGCAGCGAGGGCTTCGTAACGCGGGTCGAGTTTTTTCTGCTCTTCGACGATCTTTTTACAAATCTGCGTTTCACACACCAGGATAATATCGTAACCGAATTTATTTTTGAACGGTTCAGGGATCAGGAATTTTTCGCACTTCAAAATCGAATCGCGCAGGTCGTCGGTTAAAACATTTTCCATCTCCGGCATTTTGGGATAAATCCATTCCAGATCGCCACCCACAGCCTTGGTAGAGCACACGCTGTATTTTTTCGCCAGCCGCGCGAAAAACTTTTCAATCTTTTCGTAATCCTGATACACCTTGTCCGGATCGTCAGTCGGTTCGTCGGCCAACTCCTTCTGAAAATCGAGGACCGTTTGGCGGATCAGGTTGGCGGCTTCCTGGCTCGACACGCGGATATGGCGGACGCGATGTTCCAATGGCTTTTTGGTCTGAATCTTGACCTTCTTCGGTTGGAATATCTTGCGAGGTTTGATGACGGGACGCTTCGGGGCCTCGCCTTCCGGGGGCTCCGCGACCTTGGGTTCCGGCGCGGTTTTATCGCGCTGGTAGATGGTTTGTTCCGGTTCCTGCGGTTGCTCTTTATCAGTCATGGTGCAATTCTACCTCAATGAGCTTCGCGCGGTCCAGTGATAATCAGAATCCGAGGGATTCCAGGTAGTCCAGCACTGCGCCTTCATGATTGGTGCCGATCACTTGATGGGCCACAGCCTGCACCTCCGGCAGGGCGTTGCCGACGGCTACTGACTTTCCCGCAATGTCAAACATTTCAAGGTCGTTCAGGTAATCGCCGAACACCACAATCTGCGACAGGGGAGTGTTCAGATGGTGCGACAGGGTCCGCAACATCCTGCCCTTGTCGGCGTGGTGATGAAACACCTGGAGCCAGTTATATTGGGGCCGGGCGATGTCTTTTGCGAAATACAGGTTGAGGTCGTCCGGGTACTTCTCCAGCAACTGGCGGTGATACGGTTCCAGCTTCGCCGGAGTGTCTATCAGCAGAAGCCCGGCGATGCGTTCGCTATCGGTGAACTGGTACTCATCCACATACTGCAGGCGGCCGTCGCCTTCCAGGCTTTTCAGGTATCCCTCCGTGCCTTCATTAGTGGAATTGCGGTAATACAGACGGTGCCGCTCGTCAAAGGTATAGACGAATGGATCCTGTTTCAGCGGCGCGAACAATTCCAGCAGTTCGTAGACCAGTTCACGGCGGATGTAATTGGACTGCTGGAGGTTTTCGCCGGTTAAAAAATCCGTCAGATAGGCGCCGTTGAACAGGATGACCGGCAGTTGCAGTTTGACATCGTGCAAAATGGGATGGACCGAATCGTAGTTCCGCGCCGTTGCTATGGTGAATCGGAGCCCGCGGTCGATCATGCGATTCAAGCGTTTCACCCACGGCAGGGGAAACTCGCCGTGTTCGTTGAGTAATGTTCCGTCGAGATCGGAAACGTACAGGAATTGTTTCGGGTTAATTGTCATGAGTCGGAATAATTGTAAGGGATTTGTTTTTGAAAAGACTAAACAGTAAAAATATTGCTATGAATAGATTTACCGTTCTTCCAGGGAGTATAATAAATGACATTATACAGCCTTAAAATGAAAAAGCAGATAATGGATTTGAGAAATAGAGTGATCAGGGATTTCTTCGATAAATTCTGGGTATTGATAGTGCTTTGCTGGCTGATCCCGTCCCAGGCATGGGCTTTCGATTTTAAAGAATGGGACGGATTGCTGAAAAAGCACGTGGGTCCGACCACCCTTGCCGGCGTTCGGCTGGCTGGCGTCGATTATCCAGCGATGAAAAAAGATCCGGGTTATGCGAAGCTGATCGCGGATTTGAAGACCTTCTTCCCCGCAACGCTCAAGTCGCGTGAGGAGAAGCTGGCCTTCTGGATCAACGCCTATAACATTATGGCGGTCAAAATGGTGCTGGATCATTATCCGGTCGACAGTATCAAGGACGCCGGGAGTCTGTTTGGGTCTGTATGGAATAAAGAGGTTGGGGTGATCGGTGGTAAGGAAGTTACCCTGAACCAGATCGAACACGAGATATTACGTAAAATGGGCGACCCTCGAATACATGTTGCCATCGTTTGCGCTTCGGTGAGTTGTCCTGATTTGCGCAGCGAAGCTTACACAGCAGACCGTCTGGACGCCCAACTCGACGATCAGTTGAAACTATTTCTTGAAAACAGAGATAAGGGGCTCCGGTTGGATCGGGACAAAAAACAGGTTGTGCTCTCCAAAATATTCGATTGGTTTCAGGAAGATTTTGAGACCAGGGGTGGGGTTCTTTCTTTTGTTTCCGAGCATGCACCGATGAAGGACCGGTCTTTTCTTAAACAGGCAGATGTCGATATTTCCTACCTGGATTATAACTGGGATCTGAACAAGAGGAATTAAAGGAGGGAGGAGAGGAAGCCGGCAAAAACTTCCTCTCCTCTCAGGGCGTACCTGCGGGTTAATCGGCGTGCTTCCGCAGGAACGTCGGGATATCAAAATTGGAACTGTTGGATAAAGTTTCCGGAGATTCTCTCCTGATAATATCTGCCAGTTGCTTCAAACTTTCCTTTTGATACGCAGGATGGTTTTCCATTTCCGCCTGCATATCACTGCCATTCACCACCCTTTTCATAGGCATGATGACGGATTCCTCCGGCGCCAGGAACAGGTGTTTTTTCTCTGATTTCTCAAAACCCGTGGCGATCACCGTCACGCGCATGTCTTCTTTCATGTTTTTATCCACCACCGCACCGAAGATAATGTGGGCGTCTTCGTGCGCGCTTTTCTGGATCAGCATGGCCGCCTCGTTGACGTCGTGCAGAGTAAGATCTTCACCGCCGGTGATATTGATGAGGATGCCGCGCGCGCCGTCTACGCAGGCTTCGTCCAGGAGAGGGCTGGAGATGGCACGTTGTGCCGCCTCAATGGCCCGGTTTTCGCCGGAGGCGATACCGCCGCCCATTAATGCTTTGCCCATCCCGCACATAATGGTTTTGACATCCGCGAAGTCGAGGTTGATCAATCCCGGAATTACGATCAGATCGGAAATACTGCAAACCGCCTGACGCAGGACGTCATCAACCTGCGAGAACGCGGTACTCAGAGAGGTCTGCTTGCCGATGAAACTCAGCAGTTTCTGGTTGGGAATAACGATGAGGGTGTCCACTGCCTCCTTTAATTCCTCAATTCCTTCTTCGGCCTGCTTTTGGCGCCGGCTTCCTTCAAACATAAAAGGTTTGGTGACCACTCCAACTGTGAGGGCGCCCACTTCCCGCGCGATTTCAGCAATTACGGGGGTAGCGCCGGTTCCGGTACCGCCTCCCATACCGGCGGTGAGAAAGACCATATCGGAGCCTTCCAGAACATCGTATAAATACTCACGGCTTTCCTCGGCGGCCATTTTCCCCACCTCGGGGTTGGACCCGGCGCCAAGTCCGCGGGTCAATTCTGTCCCGATACGTATTTTGTGCGAGCAGGGTGAAGCGTCCAGCGTCTGCATGTCTGTGTTCGCCAGGATAAACTCCACGCCCTGGATGTTGGAGCGCACCATGGCGTTGACCGCGTTACCGCCGCCTCCACCCACGCCGACAACCTTGATATTTGCCGAATAATCATTGGTTTGTTCAAATTCTATTAAGCCCATTGTTTCCTCCTTGTTGACTAAAAAAATTCTTCTGTCCAGCCTTTCATGCGGCTGAAGATTTTTTCGAATAAATTTCTGCCTTGCAGGTCCATCGTCCGGCCAGCTTTATAACTTTTTTCTCCGTAGTGAATCAGCCCCGTGCTGGTGGCATAAATGGGATTGGTTACCACGTCTACCAGTCCGCCCAGTCCCATGGGTGTACCGATGCGTACGGGAACCTGGAAGACCTCCTCAGCCAGGTCTGCCATGCCTTCCACGCAGGCCGAGCCTCCGGTGATGACGATTCCGGAAGAGATACTGTCCTGGAAGCCGGACATCTGGATCTCGTGATTGAGCATTTCAAACATCTCGCGGATACGTGCCTCAATGATTTCGCTGAGAATCTGCCGGGATACCTTGAGTGTGCTCCGTCCGCCGACGGTTGAGATTTCGATGTTGTCATCGTGCTTGATCAGGCCGGAGTACGCGCATCCGTGTGCATGTTTGATTTTTTCCGCTTCGGCGTTGGGAGTGCGCAGTCCGATAGCGATGTCGTTGGTGACCTGTGCACCTGCAATGGCCAGGACAGATGTGTGCTTGATCGCGCCCTGATAAAAGATCGCCAGGTCAGAGGTGCCGCCGCCTATATCAATCAATGCCACGCCCAGTTCCTTTTCGTCTTGGGAGAGTACCGCTTCACTGGAAGCGAGCTGTTCCAGAACGATATCCTGCACGCCCAGTCCCGCCTTGTTGACGCACTTGACGATATTCTGTGCCGAGGTGACGGCGGCGGTGACGATGTGCACCTTGGCTTCCAGCCGTATACCAGCCATGCCAAGTGGTGTTTTGATTCCGTCCTGGTTGTCGACGATATATTCCTGCGGCAGGACGTGGATTACCTCACGGTCCAGAGGGATAGCAATAGCCTTGGCCGCTTCAATGACTCGCTCGATATCGTGGTGATTGATCTCTTTGTGCTTTACAGCGATGATGCCGTGGCTGTTCATGCTTTTGATATGTCCACCCGCGATTCCCACGAAAACGGAGTCTATTTCCGTTCCCGCCATCAGCTCCGCCTCCTCAACCGCGCTTCGGATCGATTCGACCGTTCCGTCGATATTGACCACGACTCCCTTACGCAAACCACGGGAAGGCGACTGGCCCAGGCCGATGATTTCAATCTCACCCTGGGGTGTAACCTCCGCGATGATGCAACATATTTTGGTTGTGCCGATGTCCAGGCCGACAATGTAGTTGTGTTTTTTGGACATGTGTGTCCCCTTTTTAGAAAACGGTTAAATCCTGGTTACTTTTCCGCGCTCTGGTTCCTTCCGGTTTTGCTTGACCACCACCTTGTCCTTAAAAGACAGGTCGATGTATTGAATCCCGGAGAGATTGGAATCCATTGCGTCGAGTATTATTTTTAAATTTTCAAAGCCTTCTTGAATTCTGTCCACGGCGAGATAAATGTCGATTCCCCGGTTTTCGGTAGTAAAAACCAGCTTTCGGGGACTCGACATATGGAATTTCTGAATGCGATCGTTTTCGAAAGCACTCAATTGATTCATAAAGTGCATGGCCTGCAATCCCGGGACGATACCTTCCACCGGTATTTCGTTTCCCAATTTCACCCGTTTCACTTTGACACCCGTGATTAAGGGCAGGGTTTTATATTCCTTGTCATCCGGTTTGATCAAGACACCGTAATGGTCCATCAAATAGGTTTTATCCAACTGGATGCGTGCGAAGGGTGTTCGTTCCTGGATTTCTATGCTTATTCCCCTGGGCAATCGACGGACTGCCGAAACATTTTCGATCCAGGAGTTTTGTTTGAATTGTTCCGTGACCGACTGCAAATCGAGCTGGAAGATATTTTGGCCCAACAACGGCTGTGCCATTCCTTCCAGGATGTCCAGGCGAACTTTTTCGTTTCCCGAAAATTGGATGTCAGCCACGGCAAATTGCGGCGCGGTGGTGACAAACCGGTATCCGTGAAATGCACCGTAACCCATAACCATGACCAGGGCGGCTTTGGCAATCACATCCACCCAGGTCCGGGCAAGGTTCTTGAATTCCCTTTGCCGGTTTTTTATTTGGCGTCCCTTCAGGGCTTTGCCGGTGCCCTTGTGCTTTTTCCGCTGACGGGAATGCACTTCTCCCCAGTTCAGCCGGGATCCCCTGGTTTTATTTAGTATGTAATCCATAAACAGTCTCTAGTTCTTGTAATCCAGCTGTGCCCGTTTCAATATTTCGATGACCAGATCATCGAAATCCATTCCGGCTTTTCGAGCGGCCATCGGAAGAAGGCTGGTCGGAGTCATTCCTGGAATGGTGTTCATCTCCAGTACATAAGGCGTTCCGCCCTCCAAAATGATATCCACTCGTGGAAACCCTCTGCCTTTAAGTGCCTTAAAAACTTTGGCCGCTGCATCGTTGCACCGGTTCACTTCTTCCGGGGTCAAATCCGCCGGGCAAATGTAATCCGTTTTTCCTTCTGTGTATTTCGCTTCGTAGTCGTAGAAACCCGACTTGGGAACGATTTCTATAATGGGCATGGGTTGTGATCCATTCATCCCAACCGCCAGCAGTTTACCTTCGATAAATTGTTCGATAAGAATTTCCTCTGAGATCTCAAACGCACGGTCAAGAGCGGTTTCCCATTGCGCCTCTGTATGGACAATGCTCACGCCGATGCTCGAGCCCTGGTCGGAGGGTTTCACCACCACCGGCAGTTCTAGGGTTCTTTGAACGTTTTTCCGGTCCTCCGCTGTGATGACTTGATAGTTCGCCGTTGGAATACCGCGTTCCACAAAAATCTCCTTGGAGACCACTTTGTTGTAGGCGATGGCGCTTCCCAGAACCCCGGAGCCGGTGTAGGGAATTTTGAGATACTCAAGAATTCCCTGGATCGTTCCGTCTTCTCCCCAGGTTCCGTGGAGAGCAATGCAGGCCAGATCGATTTTCTTTTCCACCAGAGTGGCGCCGATCTTGTGATCCACGTCGATCATTTCTGCATTCAATCCCCTGTTTTTAATGGCGCGGAAAATTTCCTTTCCCGACGTCAGCGAAACGTCCCGTTCCGGGGAGAGCCCTCCCATTAATACGCCGATATTTTTATTTCTTAACGATTCCAATAGTTTTTCCTTGTGTCAAAATATACGGTCCGCCCCCGGCCCTTGGCCGAGGACCGGGGACAAAGGAAGGAGGGGTACCTTTGATAACGGACCATGTTCATCAAAAAAATTATGCCGGACGCTCTCCCTGGCGCCGGTTATCGTTCGCCAACAATAATCACTTCAGTTTCCAGCTCGACCCCGGTCTTTTTCAGGACCGTCGATCGCACATGATCTATAATTTCTATTACCTCAGAAGCTTTCGCCGCTCCTTTGTTGACGATGAAATTGGCATGTTTGATCGACACACCGGCATCGCCAATGCTGAATCCCTTTAATCCTGCTTCTTCGATCAGGCGTCCTGCGGCCTCACCCTCGGGATTTTTAAACACCGATCCTGAATTGGGTAACGATAGAGGCTGTTTGTTTTTGCGGCGGACCAGATGGCTGTCAATCGTATTCTGAATGGTTGCGTGGTCGCCTTTCTTAAGTTCCAGTTCTGCAGATACGATGATTCCGCCCTGCGAGGGGAAAGTGGTTTTGCGATAGGAAAATTTCAAGTCTGATTTTTTCAGCGTTTCCAATTCGCCCTCAGCGTTGACGCGGGTGACACTGCGCAGCACGTCGCAGATTTCAGTGCCGTCCGCTCCGGCATTCATGATCAGTGCGCCGCCAAGCGATCCGGGTATGCCGACCAAATTTTCCATTCCGGTCAGAGAATATTTGGCGAGATTTTTCACCAGATAGGACATCTTTGTTGCGGCACCAACCGTGATCACCGCGCATTCTTCCCCCTCGGAATTTTTATAAAACAAGGGAGACTCAATCGACTTGAATTTATTTTTGATGGAGATGACGATCCCGCGAAAACCCTTGTCATTCATAATGAGGTTGGTTCCTTCACCCAGGATAAACAAGGGGAGGTCTCCGTGATTTTTATAAATCAGTTGCAGGTCCGTGACGTCCTGAGGAACGATGAATAAATCCGCCGGACCTCCGACGCGAAGGGACGTATGATTGGCCATAGGTTCGTCGTGCCGGATTTCTCCCTTGATTCGGTTCAGCCAGTTTGTGGAAGGACTCATAAGTGTTCTCTTGTGAATTGTTCTACCCATGATCGTGCGTGACGATCCGGTCAGTTTTGACATTGGTACGCTTTGTCCCTGGTGCAGGTGAGCAAAGCGAATGATTCGGGTTTTCCAGGGAGTGTTCAGCATGAGTTAGCATTCCTTTCCAGGTTTTCCCTTGCGGAACCGCTCGGGAAGGTTGGCCAGCAGGTCTCGTCCCATTTCCCATACATTTCCCGCGCCGAGTGTCATAAAGACATCGCCGGGTTCCAGAATCCGGGACAGGCTTTTCAAAGTTTGTTTCGGGGTTGCAATATACTCCGCATTCTTGTGTCCAAATTTTCTGGTGCCGTCTACAATTCCCTGGGCGTGGATACCTTCTATCGGTTCCTCTCCGGCAGGGTAAATATCGTTGACGATCAGGAGGTCGGAATCGTTGAAGGAAGACCAGAAGTGTTCCATTTGCGTTTCCGTCCGCGAGTAACGGTGCGGTTGAAACACCACCACCAGCCGTCGGTCGGGCCATACATCTTTGGCGGTTTTCAGCGTCGCCTGGATTTCCACCGGGTGATGGCCGTAGTCGTCAACCACCACCAGCGATTCGGTATTGTGGTGAATTTCGAACCGCCTTTGAACGCCTGTAAATTCTTTCAGGGATTTTGCGATGCTGTCAAACGTCAGGTTGAGTTCCATACCCACCGCCACAGCCGCCAGAGTGTTCAATACGTTATGCTTGCCGGGAGCGACCGAATGAATGGTTCCCAACGGTTCACCCTGGTAAAACACGTTGAACTGGGTGTCGAGTCCCTTTACGCGGATATTGCGTGCCGTGTAATCCCCCTGGCTCACCAGTCCGTAGGTAATGAACCGTTTCTCCAGCCGGGGAAGGAGTGACTGGATATGTGGTTCATCCAGGCACAACACGGATGTTCCGTAGAACGGGATGTTGTTGAGGAAATTCAGAAACGCTTCCTTCATATTGTCGAGTGTTTTGTAAAAATCCATATGTTCTTCATCAAGCGTGGTGACGACGGCTATTGTCGGGGTCAGCTTGAGAAAAGAGCCGTCGCTTTCATCCGCCTCAGCCACCAGGAATTCGCTCTGACCCATTTTGGCGTGGCTTCCTGCGCTTTTGAGTTTGCCGCCGATGACGACCGTGGGGTCCAGGCCGCCGCCCGCAAGCACTGTAGCTACCAGTGAAGTGGTCGTGGTTTTACCGTGCGTGCCGGCAATGGCGATGCCCTGTTTCATCCGCATCAGTTCGGCCAGCATTTCGGCTCGCCGGATTACGGGAATATTCTGCTTTCGGGCCGATTGAACCTCTACATTGTCCGGCTTGACTGCGGTCGAAGTAACCACCACCTGACAGCCGTTCACGTTCTTTGCTTCGTGCTTGTAGGCTATGCGTGCGCCGATTTTTTCCAGGTGTTCGGTGACGTGCGACCGCGCCTGATCCGATCCGGTGACTTCGTATCCCTGATTGATCAGCACTTCAGCAATTCCGCTCATGCCGGAACCTCCGATACCGATAAAATGAATCCGTTTGGTTTTACCTAAGAACATACGACCTCATAATTCCCTGGGTCCTGCGTACCGCTTCAATGAATCAATCGGAACCGTTCATCAGTTCCGTGCATAATCGGCGAACACGCTCGGTAGCGTCGCGCCGCCCCATTTGAAAACTCTTGCGAGCCATTTCCCGCAATGTTTCGGGATGCTCAATGTCGTGAAGAATAATTTGAGCCAATTGTTTTCCGTTAACGTCTTTATCCAGAATGACCCGTGCCGCTCCATTGGATTCCAGAGCGCGTGCGTTGTGTTCCTGATGGTTGTGCGCCGCAAAAGGGAAGGGCACCAGGACGGCCGGAATTCCCAGCGCAGTCACTTCCGCCAGAGTGGTTGCTCCAGAACGGCAAATGATCAGCGACGCCTTCCGGTATTGATCCGCCATGTCGTAAATGAACGCCCGCGCATCCGCGGAAAATCCCTTGTGCCGGTAGCCAGCCAGTACTTCGGATTCGTCTTTCTGCCCGGTCTGGTGAATGATGTGTAAGCGGTCCTTGATGGGTTCGAGTGTATCCAGAGCGGCCAGTACCGCACGATTAATGGACTGCGCCCCCTGACTTCCTCCTAAAACCAGTACCGTAAATTTTTCAGAGGGGGGGATATTGGCTTCCTTCACCTCCGTGAATTCTTCGCGAATCATGTTTCCGGTTTCCATCACCTTGTGGGCTGGAAAATATTTTTTGGACATTTCAAAAGTAATCGCCACCTTGTCTGCAATTTTGCCGAGCCAGCGATTGGTTGCGCCGGGAACGGTATTTTGTTCATGGATCAATAGCGGAATGCGGAGCATCCACGCTGACACCGCAACGGGACCGGAAACATAACCTCCGACTCCCACCACCAGCCGCGGGCGATGCATCAGCAGATAAGCCGCGGACTGCATCACGCTGATCGGGAGCTTGAGCCAGTTGATCAATCCCCCAAGGCCTTTCTTGCCCAACAGTCCACCGGACCAGATGGTTTTCAGCCGGAAGCCTTCGCGCGGCAGGACGCGGGACTCAATCCCCTGCCGGGTGCCGATGAATGTAATTTGGATGTCGGTATTATGTTTCATAAGCGCTTTTGCCAGGGCGATACCGGGATATAGATGACCGCCGGTTCCTCCCCCTGCTATGACGACTGAGTCCGTCATGATTTTTGATTTACCGCCGGACCGAGTGGTCCGAAATGTTTAACAGCACTCCCATGCACAACAGTGTGATCAGCAGGGACGATCCGCCCAGGCTGATGAATGGAAGCGTCAATCCCTTCGTCGGCAGAATGCCGACGGCCACACCCATATTGGTGAAGGCCTGAACCCCTACCAGCAAAGTCACTCCGATGGCCAGGTGCGTTCCGTATAAATCTTTTGCTTGCGATGCAATGGTGAATCCGCGCCAGATCAAAATACCGAACAGCAGGATGATACCCACCGTGCCAATAATCCCCAGTTCTTCTCCGATCACGGAGAAGATGAAATCGGTATGTGCCTCCGGCAGATAAAACAGCTTCTGCCGGCTGTCGCCCAAACCAAGTCCCCAGATGCCCCCACGTCCGAACGCAAGAAACGATTGGACTGCCTGAAACCCTGTATCCGAAGGGTCGGCCCAGGGGTCGAGAAATGAAAGAATGCGTCGCGTTCTGTACTGGGCGCCCATCACTGCAGTGACGAGAAACGGAATGACCGCCAACACGGAGTACGCCAGGAACCTTTTTTGAATTCCGGCGACGTACAGCATGAGAAACGCCACGATGGAAATGATCATGGCAGTGCCGAAATCCGGTTGCAGGAGAATCAGCAGAAAAAATATGCCCAGCACAATCAGATTGGGCAGATACCCGTAGGCAAAGCTTTTCAGTTTGTCGGCGCGTTTCACCATGGATTTGGCGATGAACAGAATGACGGTGAACTTGGCGATTTCCGACGGTTGCACGGAAAATCCGCCGAGCGTTAACCACCGCCTCGCACCCCCCACTTCTTTGCTGAGGCTGGGTACCATGACTGCCAGCAGAAGGAGGAGTGTTGCCCCCATGATGGGAAGCGTCAGCTTTTCCCACTGGTGATAGTCGAACTTGCGTGCAAATATGAGCAGACCGGTTCCCAGCAGGGCCCAGGCAAAATGACGTTTCAGTAAATAAAACGAGTCCTGATAAGTTTCCTGGGCATACACTGCGCTGGAACTGAAGACCATGACGATTCCTGCCAGAATCAGTGCGGCCAGGGTCCAGGCCAGAGTCGAATCGCACCCGTTTTGACTTTTGCGATGAGTACTCACTCATTTCCTCTAAAGTTTTAAAAAACAATTGCACTTAAACTCAAAATTCGTGCTTCTCAAAGAGATTGCACATATTCTTTAAATTGGCGCCCGCGGTCTGCATAATCCCGGAACATATCGAAACTGGCACATGCCGGCGAGAGAAGAACCACGTCTCCCGGTTGAGCCTGGGCGTAAGCCCTGCGTACTGCGGACCCCATGTCATCCGCGCTTTCATAGCCGAACGATCCATTTAGAACGGCCTGAATCTTCGGGCGGGCTTCACCGATCAAAATCATGTGTTTGACTTTCTTTTTGAACAGCGACTTTAAGGTTTGAAAGTCTCCGCCCTTGTCTTGTCCACCCGCGATCAGGATGATGGGCTTGTCAAAGCTGTTAAGGGATTTTTCCAGCGCGCCGATGTTGGTGCCCTTGGAGTCGTTTATAAAGTCCACACCGTTGAGGGAGCGGACCCATTCCAAACGGTGCTCCAGTCCCTTGAATTCGCGCAGGGTCCTGGCGATGGATGCGGAATCGATTCCCGCCAACCGGGCGACCAGAACCGACGGCAGGATGTTTTCCATCTGCAATTGCATGGACGGATGCAGATCGGCGATACGGCAGATCTCCTCTTCTTTTTCGCTGTCCTTGAACAGGAGGCGGTCTTTATTCAAATAACAACCCAACTTTACCGGCCCAACGGAGCTGAAATACCATTTTTGCGAATTCTTGCCGGTTGAAACACGGTGAACCCAGGGGTCGTCGTAGTTGAGGACCAGAAAATCATCCTGCGTTTGCTGGGCGGCAATCTTTTCTTTTAATTCGGCGTAGTGTTCCATCGTTTTATGCCGGTCGAGATGATCAGGCGTAATGTTCAATATGACGGCGATGTGAGGATGAAACTGTACTGCGCCTTCCAGTTGAAAACTGCTGATCTCCAGAACCATGTAATCTCTTGGAGCGTCTTTAACGAGGGAGATAAAGGGAACTCCAATGTTTCCTCCCACCCGCACGTCCTTGCCACCTTGTTCCAATAAATGGCCGATTAACGAAGTGGTCGTGGACTTGCCGTTGGTTCCAGTGATCGCGATGATGGGGGTCTTGCTGACCCGGTAGCCTAATTCCAATTCACTGATGATTTCGATTTCCCTTTCGCGGGCGGAATTCAAATCCGGCGAATGGATATCCACTCCCGGACTCAAAACGACAAGGTCGGCATCCGGCAAAGGTCTGGACGATTGGAAAACCGTATTCACACCGGATGCGAGTTGCCTCAGTGTTTCGCTCAACGCGTGTTCGGGTTTGCCGTCCATCAGGGTTACATGCGCGCCTTGTTCCGCGAGAAAATTGGCGGCGGCGATACCGCTACGCGCCATTCCGATGATGGAAATATTTTTATTCTTAAAGTCCACTTGTTACCTCAGTTTGAGCGTGCTCAGGCTGGCAATGGCCATGATCGCCGCGACGATCCAGAACCGTACGATCACTTTGGGTTCGGGCCAGCCTAACTGTTCAAAATGATGATGCAGGGGCGCCATTTTGAAAAAGCGCTTGCCTCCGGTGTATTTGAAATATCCGACTTGAATGATTACGGACAATGCTTCGATAACGAAAATTCCGCCGACGGGAATCAAGAGCAATTCCTGTTTGGAAATACAGGCGATGGCGCCCAAAACCCCGCCCAGGGAAAGGGAACCGACATCGCCCATGAAGATTTGTGCGGGGTACGTGTTGTACCAGAGAAACCCCAGGCTGGCTCCGACGATAGCGGAAGTCAGTACGGCCAGCTCTCCCGCTTCCCGGATGTGCTGGATGTTCAGATACTCCGCAAATTTGAAGTGACCCGTCAGGTAGACGATCCCTGTAAAAGTAATCGTTGCGATAATGATCGGTCCGATGGCTAATCCGTCCAGCCCATCGGTCAGGTTCACGGCGTTGGAGGTGCCTACCACGATGAATACGATGAACACGAGATATCCCCAGCCAAGATCGGGTCTGAAATCCTTGAAGAAGGGGACAAACAATTGGCTTGAGTAACCGGAACGGGCCGGATCGAAATAAACCAGGAAAATACCCACACCGATGCTCATCAGGATCTGGAGCAATATCTTTGCGCGCGCGCTGAGGCCGTCTCCTTTTCTGAATTTCAAGGTGTCATCGTACAGCCCAATCAAGCCAAACCCAACGGCGACGAATACCACCACCCATATGTAAAGATTGCTGAGATTCGACCACAATAATGTAGATAAAATGAAAGCAAACAGGATCAGCAGTCCGCCCATGGTCGGTGTGCCCGACTTGCTTAAGTGCCGCTGCGGACCATCTTCCCGTATTTTTTCGCCTATCTGCCATCGCTGCAGGAACCGGATCAGATGCGGGGCAATCAGCAGAGAAAGAGCCAGCGCAGTGATTCCGGCCCACGCAGACCGGAAGGTGATATACCGGAACACGTTGAAGATGGAATACTCTGTGCTGAGTGGATAAAAAATGTGATAAAACATCGTTTCCTCTAGTCCTGCTTCATTAAATCTTCCATAACAGTTTCCATGTGCGCTCCGCGCGATCCCTTAAATAACAGGCAGTCGCCGGGACGGGAGTTCTTCTTCAGAAAATCTACGGCGGCCTGGTGGCTGTCGAAAACATGCACCTGGTTTTCACTCATCCCTGATTTCAGGGCGGCTTCGCCAGCCAGGCGCGCGAGGTCGCCGACTGTTACCAGGAAATCAAACTTATATCTGGCGACTTCGCCTCCCAATTGCTGATGAGCGGACCGTTCAAGATCGCCCAGCTCCAGCATGTCTCCAATCACCAGGAACTTTCTTCCGTCGGCGGTGTACTCTTTCAGGGTTTGCATGGCTTCCCGCATTGATTGTGGATTCGCGTTGTAAGTGTCGTTGAGAAGGGCCATGTTCCTGTAGCGGATGGAATCTCCGCGTTGCGGGAGTTTGTGCCGGGCACCCAATCCGGATTTAATCTGCTCCAGGGGAATGTCCAAAGCGTGACCTACAGCGGCGGCCGCGAGCGCATTGTAAATATTGAATCGGCCCAGCAAGGGCATGTGCACTGCAATTTTTTTGTTCAATATGTTCAAGGTAAAGTCAAAGCCGGAAATTGATCCGGAGCGAATATCGGTGGCCGTGATGTCAGCTTTGCTTTCGATACCAAATGTAATTTTTTTGATTCGCAGTTTCTCAGCCAGTTCGCAGACCAGGGGATCGTCGGCATTGACGATTGCGGTACCCTGTTGCGGCAGGGCTTTAAACAGTTCGCCTTTGGCTTGTTGAATATCTTTTACGGTCTTGAGCTCGATCATATGCGCCTGGGAAATATTGGTGATCACTCCGATTCGAGGCAGTGCGATTTCCGCCAGCCGCGCGATTTCCCCTGCGGCGCTCATACCCATTTCCACCACCGCCGCTTTATGGGATTTGTTTAATTTCAGCAAAGTGAGCGGTAATCCAATGTGGTTGTTCAGGTTGCCTTCTGTTTTCAGGGTCGGATACCGTGTTTTTAAAACACTGGCGATGATTTCCTTGGTGGTCGATTTGCCATTGGTTCCCGTGACACCGATCATATGGACCTGAAACTGTTTTCTGTGATAACCCGCCAACTCCTGCAGAGCTTGGGTGGTATCCGGCACAGCCACCGCAAAAAGTCCGGCTTGTTCGTACAAAAACTTATTAAGTTTTGTGCGATCAGAAACCACCACGCCTGCTACCTTTTTTTCGGCCGCTTCGGCCAGAAAGTCATGGCCATCGAACCGATCCCCCTGGATACAAAAAAACAACTGGCCTGCCTGCAGGGTTCTGGAATCAATCGACACTTCCTGGAACTTTTTGGAAGGCTCACCCACCAATAATTCCCCCTGAACCGCGTCTAACAATGTTTTTAAGTCGCTAACCATTCACACCCATCCTTATTCGAAGAGCCCGTTCCGCTTCTTCACGGTCGTCAAAATGAATTTTTCCAGTATTGAGAATCTGGTAATCCTCGTGCCCTTTGCCTGCGATCAACACAAGATCCCCTGCTTGCGCACGGTTGATCGCGAATTCAATCGCCTCCCTGCGGTGGGGAAGGATCGTGTAATGCTCTTCCTGTTTCCGATTCGCTGGAATACCTTCGCAGATATTCCGGATAATTTGCTTCGGGTCCTCGGTACGGGGATTGTCGGAGGTGATGACGGTAAAATCGCTCAACTCCAACGCAACACGTCCCATTTCCTTGCGTTTGCCCGGGTCCCGATCGCCGCCGCATCCGAAAACAACAATTACCCTGTTTTTCGTGATGGTCCGGGCGGCTTTCAGAGCGTTGGCCAGCGCGTCATCCGTGTGGGCGTAATCGACAGCCACGATGAAGTCCTGGCCCTGTTGTACTTTTTCAAACCGGCCCGGAACCCGCTCCAGCGACTGGATGCCCCGCGCGATTTGCGCGAGGGAAAGTCCCTGCGCCAACGCGACGGCAGAGGCGGAGAGCAGGTTGTGAACATTGTGCCGCCCAAGCAGAGGGGACAAAATGGCCTGGGTGCCTGAAGGGGTCTTCAGTGTGAACCGGATGCCGCCTTCCGACAGAACACAATCCTCCGCCGTCACGTCTGCACGCGAGTCCAGTCCAGTGGTCAGGGTTTCAAGGGAGTTTTCCTGCACAATTTCCCTTCCCACCGGATCATCGATGTTGATGACTTGTTTTTTAACTTTGCAATCGCGAAACAGAATCTTTTTGCTTTCTTTGTAGTGGTCCAGCGTTTTGTGATAATCGAGATGATCCCGCGTCAGGTTGGTGAACACTCCTACTGCAAACCGCAACTCCCGCGCCCGCTTGAGCGCCAGCGAATGAGACGACACCTCTATGCAGCATTTCTCGACTCCCTGATTCGTCATTTCTGAGAGCATGCGGTTAATCTCCAGCGCTTCCGGCGTTGTCATGGGTGCCGGGTATTCTGTGCCGCTGTAGCGGTAGTTTATGGAACCGATGACACCGCAGGAATGTCCCGCTGTTTCAAAAATCCGCTCCAGAAGATAGGTCAACGTGGTTTTACCGTTGGTTCCGGTGATGCCGATCAAATCCAACTGGTCCGAAGGCTGGCCGTAAAACCGGTCGGACACCCAGGCCAGTACATGCCGCGAATCGTCCACGTGGATGGCGGTAGCGCCGTAGCCTTGAAAGCCCGCTTCGGCAGTCTGCTCCTTCGACATTTCAGTGACGTACGCTCCCACCTGCTTTTCGAGAGCCTGCCCGATAAACCGGCTCCCGTCGTGATGGTGGCCGGGCATGGCAATAAATAAGCCCGCCGGCTCAACCTTGCGGGAGTCGTAAGCGATGGATGATATTTCACGGTCCAGCGAACCCGTTATATCCGCCATAGGGTAACCATCGATCAGGTTTAAAAGTTTTTGGCTCATAACCACTTGATTGAAGGAGTAACCGGGGATTCGGTAGCTTCCGGCCTCAGCCTTCAGATTTCAATTACACCCGGTCCAGCACGAATACCCGATCCAGGCTGGAAGGGATATGAAGATACTGGAGTGTTTTTCGGGCAATTTTTTGAAACACGGGGGCGGCAACTTCGCCTCCCCAATACGATTTTTGCGGCTCGTCGATCATTACGAGAATGACCAGCCGTGGCGCGTCGGCGGGAACAAACCCGATAAACGACGCGAGAAATTGGGTTTTCGAATAACTTTGAGTCTCGGGGTCGATCTTCTGCGCGGTGCCGGTTTTCCCCGCAACCTCGAACCCGGGAATTGCGGCGTTAACTCCGGTGCCTCCGGGTTTCACCACTGATTTGAGGATATTGATCATCTGGCGGCTGGTTTCTTCGGAAAGCACTTTATGGATGTATTCCGGTTCAAATGATTTCTCGAGAGTTCCGTTTTTCAGGATGGCTTCTGTCATACGCGGCCGGATAAGAGTTCCACCATTGGCGATGGCTGAGATGGCGGAGACCATCTGGATGGGCGTTACGGAGAGCTCATGCCCGAAAGACATAGAAGCAAGGGACAAGCCGGACCACTGACTGAGGTCTCGCAGCGACCCGGACGCTTCTCCCGGAAGGTCGACTCCCATTTTGTCTCCGAATCCGAATTTCTGCATATAAGCAAAGAAACGTTTTTCCCCCAGTTTCTGAGCGATTTTTATGGCTCCGATATTGCTCGACTTGGCAATGATGTTACGCAGGGTCAGCCACCCGAACTGATGATTAGCCGCTTCGCCGATGCGCGACCGGCCCAATTGAAACGATCCGTTTTCGCAGAAAAAGATATCGTCCGGCCCTGCCAGCCCTTCCTCCAAAACGGCCGCAGCCACGATGGGTTTGAAAATGGAACCCGGTTCGTAGGCACTGGCCACAGCATCATTTCGCCAGGTATTGCGGGGATATGACGAATAATTGTTTGGGTTGAACTCGGGTGCGGAGGCCAGGGCATAGATGGCCCCTGTAAACGGGTCCATGACAATAGCCAGACCGCTTTTAGCCTGATAATCCTCGACTTGTTTTTTAAGTTCCCGCTCGGCGATGAATTGAATAACCTCATCCAGAGTCAGCACAACATCCCGTTTTCCCTGGTTGATCTCCTGGGCGTAAGCGGTGGTCCACAAAAAGCGTCCCCGCGCGTCCTTTTCCAGAACGGATCGCTGAGGATTACCTTTTAATACGGCGTGGTGAAAATGCTCGACTCCGGCCAGCCCCTGGTTGTCCAGCCCCACGAACCCGAGAGTACTGGCGGCCAGTTTGCGCTTGGGGTAATACCGTTTGGTCTCGGCGACAAATCCAATACCCGGGAGATCCAACTGCTTGAGTTTTTCGACGGCATTCAGCTCGCATTTACGCTTGATCCAGACGAAATGCCGGTCCGACTTCAGTTTTTTCAGGAGGGTTCCCGGTTTCATTTCAAGCGCCTTGGCCAGAATGTAGGCAGTCTTATCTTTGTCGATGACGCTCTTAGGATCGGCGTAAATAGATTCGACGCGGATATTGGTGGCCAGCTGGTTACGGTTGCGGTCATAAATATTGCCCCGACCGGAAGCGATTTCCACGGTTCTCAGATACTGCTTATCCGATTGAGCCGCGAGGCGATCATGCTGAATAACCTGGAGGTGAACCAGCCGCCCGACCAGGATGAGACCAAAAGCGGCCAGGACAAGAGAAACCATAGACAACCTGCCTTTGAGGGCCGGAGCGGAGGAGCGGTTAGTTTTGGACGTATGATTTCGCATGACTTATTTCAGAAGAATAGTGACAACTTGCCCGGGTTCCGGTTCCTTCATCCCTATCTGGGATTCGGCCAGGTACTGAATCCGATCCAGCGACATCAGGCTGTCCCGCTCGAGTTTCAGCAGGTTGTTTTTTTGAATCAAGTCCTGATGCAAACGTTTTTGCTCCTGGAATTCATAGGCCAGGTTTACCATTTTGACGTTAGGCCAGACGTAAACCAGGGCGCAGGCGAGAAATAAAAATCCCGTCAGAACAACCACCCCGAACTCCCGGGGTGAAACATGAAACCATTCGGTCACTAAATTACGAACGACCTTAAACATAAATTCTTTCAGCCGCTCTCAGCTTGGAACTGGAAGCGCGGGGATTGGCTTCTACCTCGGCCGCTGAGGGCTTAACCACGCGGCGGGTCAATATATTGAGCCGGCTCTTTTTCCCGCAAACGCAAATGGGCGTTTTCGGAGGGCAGACGCATGCTTTCGCTTCTTCCTGGAAAAAATGCTTCACCATTCGGTCTTCCAGGGAATGAAAGGAGATCACCACCAGTCGGGCGGTGGCGTTCAAAATCTGCAGGGAGTCGGTAAGAGTGGTTCGGAGGTGATCGAGTTCACGGTTGACCGCAATGCGCAGGGCTTGGAAGGTTCGGGTAGAGGGATTAATTCTCGTAGGACGCGGAGATCTAACCGCGCTGGAGAGGATTTTAGAAAGTGAGGCGGTAGTGCTTAGGGGGCCTTTGCCCTGCGCTTTGCGGATAAACCGTACGATCTTTTTGTAATGCCGTTCTTCTCCGTAAGTTTTGATAATTTCTTCTAATTCTTTATCCGACAGGGTTTCGAGTAAATCTGCCGCTGTCGTTGTATCCTCTCGATTCATTCTCATGTCGAGAGGGCCGTCGTGCATAAAGCTGAACCCGCGTTCCGGGGTGTCCAATTGCCGGGACGAAACCCCGAGGTCCAAAAGCAAGCCGTCGATACCCTGGATATTCCTTTGAGCCAGGATGCTTTGGATTTCACTATAATTCCCGTGCACCAAAATGATCCTTTCTCCAAAAGGAGCCAACCGCTTGCGGGCTCTTGCCAGGGCTTCTGCGTCCTGATCGATTCCCAGAACCCGGCATTGCGGCCCGGAATTCTGTAATATCGCTTCAGCATGCCCCCCATCGCCTAATGTTCCGTCGACGATGAGATGTTTGTCCCCGGCGTTTAAATAATGGAGGACCTCCTCTCTCAGTACGGGTATGTGATAATCCACCATGGCGGTTGCCCCCCCACGGCCTGCGCGGTCAGGATTGGTTCCATCGGTCCCCCGCCCAGATTTCAAACGTTTTTGACATCCCGACTAGTACGACCTCCTTGTTCAATCCGGCGATTTCCCGCTGAAACTGGGGAATCAGAAGCTTTCCGGATTTCAACTCACACTCGCTGGCCCGGGAGTAAAATTCCCTCATTTTTTGCCGATCTTCCCGGTCCAGCCCGGACAAACTATTCAATTTCTCTTCATTGACCTGCCATTCCTTCTGGGGAAAGGCGATCAAAAAATCATCCATTACAGCCACCACCAAATTGGAGTCGTAAAACCGATCCATTATGGCCTTGAACTTGGAGGGCACGTTGAGCCGTCCCTTTTCGTCCATGTTGACATTGTAAGTACCTAAAAAACCGTTCATTACTTCTCTGCCAGGAGATGGTGACTCTTGCGTCCATAAGAAACACTTTATGACACATTAAGACACTATGCTAACACAATGCGACATTCTGTCAATAAAAAAAGCGAAAAATATACACTGGCTCGTCACCCCTCTAAATGAGAGGAACCCTGATTAGGATTAAGAGGGGGGGGGATATTAGGTCGGCAGGCAGACGACAATTGAACTCAGGGGTATCGGCATACCTGTTTTTAGGCAAGTTTTTGTTTGTATTCTTCTATGGTTGATAAAACGGCGATGCGGGGCAGTGGGGGTAAATTGCTTTGACAGGGGTATTTTGGGAGTGATACTATGAGTCCAAAGACTGGAAAGTAGCCTATTTTTTAATCCTTTAACCCGATTCCGGGGCAGAGCGCATAAAATAATGAAACACAAGCAGATCAAATTTGTTATTGGCAGTGCTTTTATTATTCTGGCAGTGGGGTACCTGATCACCACCAGCATAAGCACCACCTCCAAGTTTTTCCTGACCGTGGATGAATTAGAGGCCGCAGGAGCCCAATACCATGGGGCTGGGATCAAAGTGAAGGGTAAAGTGGTTAACGGGTCCATCAATCGCAATCCGGATGATCGACTTGACGTTTCGTTCCGTATTGAAGAGAATAAGGCGACGTTACCCGTTACATATAAAGGAGTTACGCCTGACATGTTTGAGGATGGCCGGGAGGTCGTTGTGGAAGGCACTCTGGGAAGGGACGGGATTTTCCACGCAAATACATTGATGACCAGTTGTCCGTCCAAATATGAAGCGGAAAAAGAAGCGGGTAAAACCCATCCGGGAAACATTCCTTATGGTAAGGAAAATAAACAACCTGCTTTGGAATCACCTAAAATCCAGCCTGGGAAAACGACGATCTGATTTCCAAACCCATTTTTTAAAACGGTGTGGTTACGGTAATGCCGGAAGGTGTTCTTCCGCCGCGCCGGTCATTGCAGGATAGGCTGACTTATGAACGAAATAGGCGAATTTGCTTTATTATTGGCTTTGGCGACGGCGCTCTACGGTGTTGTTTCCTATGTCATGGCTTTCAGGAGTAATCGTGTCGACGTATTCCTGAGCGCCGACAAGACCCCGATCATCGTCTGGGCTTGTGTGATGGTTTCCTCCATCGTATTGTGGCGGGCGTTTATGATCAACGATTTCAGCCTGCAATACGTTGCCTCTTATTCCAATATCGATCTCGATCCCTTTTATAAGTTTTCCTCGTTCTGGGGGGGGCAAAAAGGTTCTCTGTTATTCTGGACCCTGATTCTCACCACCTACATGATGGTGGTCCACATTCAGAACCGGAAACAAAATATTCGTCTGGTGCCCATCGCGTTGGCAGTCATGATGGTTATCGCTGTATTTTTTCTGGTACTCCTCAATTTTTCGACCAATCCCTTCGAGGTGATTCCCCTTCCGCCGGAAGACGGGCGGGGCCTTAATCCACTACTGCAAAATTACTGGATGGTGATTCATCCGCCCACTCTCTACCTGGGGTATGTCGGGTTTACCGTACCCTTTGCGTTTGCCACCGCCGCCCTGCTCACCAAAAACCTGGATGACGGCTGGATTCGCCTGACACGCAAGTGGACTCTGGTGTCCTGGTTTTTCCTGTGCATGGGTAATCTGTTTGGCGCGCAGTGGGCGTACATCGAACTGGGTTGGGGCGGCTACTGGGCGTGGGATCCGGTGGAGAACGCGGCCTTCATGCCTTTGATTGTCGCCACCGCTTACCTGCATTCGGTGATGATCCAGGAAAAGAAGGACATGATGAAGGTCTGGAACATGTCGCTGATTTTGCTGACTTTTGTGATGACCATCTTCGGCACCTTCATCACCCGCAGCGGTCTGATCCAGTCGGTGCATACATTTGACGAAGCGACGCTGGGATATTATTTTCTCGCTTTTCTGGGAGTGATCATCGCTTTTGCAGTGACGATGATTCTCATTCGCCTGCCCTTGTTGAAAAGCAAAAATGAATTGGACTCGTTCTTGTCCCGCGAAGCCAGTTTTCTGCTCAATAATCTGGTTCTTCTGGGGATTGCCTTTTCGACATTCTGGGGAACAATTTTCCCGATCGTTTCTGAAGCGTTCCGTGGGGTGAAGATCACCGTTGGCCCGCCGTTTTACAATCAGGTGAACGTGCCCATCGGAATGGTTCTGCTGGCGTTGATTGGCATCGGCCCGGTCATTGCCTGGCGCAAGGCCAGCTGGTCGAACCTCAAAAAGAATTTTACCAAACCGGTGTCAGTGGCGGCGGTCGGCGGCGCCATTATGTTTCCGTTTGTCCCGCTAACGGATAAATCCGAGATATTTACTTACATCACTTTCATCCTGTGCATCTTTGTAATGACTTCCATGCTCATCGAATTCATGAAGGGTACTGGCGCGCGCATGCAGGCCCATGGCGAGTCTCCGGTTTCCGCATTGTCCGGTCTTGTGTGGAAAAACAAAAGCCGGTATGGAGGGTACATTGTTCACTTGGGAGTGGTCCTGCTGTTTGCAGGTATCGCCGGCTCGCAGTCTTACAGTGATGATGTGGAAAAAAACCTGAGTGTGGGCGAACGGTTTCACCTGCGCGGCTATGATTTCATTTATGAAAAGCTGTTGGTGAAGGAAGAAAACAGCACGAAGACCCGGGTCATTGCCCAACTGGGTATCGAGCGCGATGGCCAGCGAGTGTGGACGGGGATGCCGGAGAAAGAATTTTACAAGGGACAGAAACAGCCGGTATCGGAAGTGGATCTGATCTCCACCCTCAAGGAAGACGTGTACATGATTCTGGCCGATTTTAATCCAGACAACAGCTCCGCCACATTAAAGGTGTACGTCAAGCCGATGGTTAAATGGATGTGGCTTGGGGGTTGGGTGATCGCGTTTGGAACCATGATTTGTGTCTGGCCGGACCGTTTGGAAGCTCGGCGCCGGGTGGAACGCTTGAAGCGTCAGGAAGCGATATTCATGCCGGCACAGGAGTAAGTCTTATGAAAAAGATTCGAATCTACATGATGATTATAGCCGCGCTGGTAATGCTGGCAGCCGCAACCCATTCCTGGGCCGCGTCGCAGATGGCGAATCTGGAAAACGCGCTGATGTGTAAATGCGACGACAAATGCGGCAAGGTGTTGATCAATTGTACCTGCGATACTTCCAAGGAAACGCGCAAAACCTTAATGGCCAAGCTGGAGTCCGGATTGACCGTGGATCAGATCATCAAGCAGTATGTCGACAAGTATGGCGAAACGATCCTGTCGGCCCCGACTAAAAAAGGTTTTAACCTTTCCGCATGGATTACTCCATTTGTGGCTTTGGTGATCGGCGGCTTCGGGGTTCGCAAGGTGATCCAATCCTGGATGCGAAAGGCGCCAGCCCAGAACGATTCTCAGGCAGGAGAGGCGGATGAACCTCAACCGGAGACCTCCTCTGGAAAATACTCCAAAAAGCTGCATGATGAACTTGACCGGCTAGAATCCTGACACTATGACCGGCGCAAACTTTCTGCAATTGATTCTTGTTGTCCTGATTTTGATGGCCGTCGGTATTCCCCTGTTTTCAAAGCTTCCCCCCAAGCGGTTGTTTAAGCCTCTGGACCCAGACGAAGAAGAATACAAACATCTTCTGGTTCGCAAAGAGGAAGTGCTGCTGGCCATTAAAGAGCTGGAATTCGATTTCAAGACCGATAAAATATCCAAACCGGATTTTGAAGCGCTCCACCACAAGCTGGAGCAGGAGGCGATGGCCTTCCTCGAGAAAATAGACGATTTGGAAAAGCAGTTGAAAAAAAGGAATAAGACCTCGGGAGCGGCATGAGCCGCCGATGGAATCGTCCATAACTTTCCAATTCCTCATGACTGAACCCAACCTTCCTCTGGACTCGAGCCCGGCCATTCAAGTGCAAGGCATCCGAAAACATTTCGGTCATCTGGAAGCTTTGCGTGGAATCGACTTTGAATTGAAGAAAGGGGACTTTCTGAGCCTGTTCGGTCCCAATGGGGCGGGCAAGACGACATTGATCCGTATCCTTTCGGCGTTGACCCGTCCTTCGTCGGGGATTGCGAGGGTGGCGGGATATGATGTGATCGAAGCGGACCCGAACATGCGGCGCGAGATAGGTGTGATCTCCCACGCCAGTTTTTTATACGCCGATTTGTCGCCGCTGGAGAATATTCGGTTTTACGCGACCCTGTACGGTGTGGAGCAGGCAGAGGAGCGAGCCATCGAAGTCATTGAGGAAGTCGGGCTGAAGGCGCGTCTGCACGATCGCGTGCGGACTTTCAGTCGCGGCATGTTGCAGAGGCTGTCTATTGCCCGGGCGATTGTGCACAATCCGTCGATCCTTTTTCTGGATGAACCCTATACCGGCCTGGACCATCATGCGTCGGGTATTCTGAAGGAACAATTACAGGCCCTGCATACGGACCAGCGGACCATTTTAATGACCACGCACGACTTTTCGCGCGGGCTGGAAATGTGCGATCGGGTAGCTATTATGGCCCGAGGAAAGTTGGCCCTGTGGGAATCGGCGGACCAGATCGATCCGGCCGACTTTGAACGATTGTACCTAGAAACAGTCGAGCAGGCTCAAAGGGGTTGAGATGAGCGTTTATCTGAATCAAGTGAAGGCGATTGTCTGGAAAGATTTCGTCACGGAATTGAAAACCCGCGAATTGTTCAGCTCCATGTTCGTTTTTGCCTTATTGGTAATGCTGATTTTCATCTTCTCGATCAACCTCAGTATTGTAAGTGCCAACGAGGTGGGGCCGGGTGTTTTGTGGGTGGCCATTCTGTTTGCCGGTACGCTGGGGCTCAATCGCTCGTTCATGCTGGAAAAGGAGAACGGTTGCCTGCAGGGAATGATGCTGGCGCCGGTAGACCGTTCCGCTATTTTCTTCGGAAAAATGCTGAGCAACCTGGCTTTTTTGCTGATTATGGAAACGTTCCTTCTGCCGGTTTTTATGATATTTTTTAACGTGGACCTTGTGTCTCATTTGGGGCCGCTGGTAGGGGTTATCCTTATGGGGACGCTGGGATTCAGTGCGCTGGGGACGTTATTGTCCTCTTTGTCTTCTAATTTGAAAACCCGTGAGATCATGCTTCCGATTTTGCTGTATCCGCTGATGGTGCCGGTGGCTATCGGGGCTGTTCGTTTGACCGGACAAATTCTGGATGGTAAATCGCTAGCGGATATGATGAACTGGGTAGGATTGATCCTCTGTTTCGACATCATTTTTATCAGCGCATCCATCATGACGATCGATCATATTTTAGAGGAGTGATTTGATGAACAACCTGGGGTATTTATTCGCGGTCAATGTCTTCGTCTGGGGTGGAGTTTTTGTGTATGTATTTTCCCTGGTCCGGCGAAGCCACTCCCTCAAAAAGGATCTCGACCTGCTCAAGGAAACGTTGAAAAAGGATTCAAGTCATGAGTGAGGTTGCACAGGAAACGGATAGTCCCGGTTACGGGCTGTTGGGACTGGCGGGAGCGGGGGTGATGACCGCCCTGGCGGCGATTTTCATTTATGTGCCGACTGAGAAAACGGAAGGCATCATCCAGCGCATCATGTATTTTCACGTGCCTTCGGCGTGGATTGCATTCTTCGCATTTTTCATTGTTTTCCTGTGCAGTATCCTGTTTTTGTGGAAGAAGGAACGCGAATGGGATATATACGCTCACGCTTCGGCTGAAATCGGTATTGTTTTTTGTACCCTGGTATTGATTACCGGGCCCCTGTGGGCCAAGCCGGTCTGGGGAGTCTGGTGGGTATGGGACGCACGCCTGACCTCAACCCTCGTGTTATGGTTGATTTATGTAGCTTACCTGATGCTTCGGGTGCAGAGCGAACCCGGTTCCACCCGCGCCAGATACGCAGCTGTGATAGGAATTGTCGGGTTCCTCGACATACCTTTGATTCACTTTTCAGTGCTCTGGTGGCGCACATTTCATCCGAGCCCGAAATTCATCACAACCCAAGGGTTGGGTACCGGCAACGACCCTTCCATGAATATTACCCTATTGATTGCTTTGGGGGCGTTTACCCTGCTGTATTTTCTCTTGATGAGCCTGCGGGTGCGGCTCGAACGGATGAAGGATGAAATCGACCGAATCAAAAAAGAGCGACTTTACTCTCACTAAAAAATACGCGGCGATTTATATGGTATTGTTTGTCGCTGCGATTCTGATCATGGTCGATCATTACTATGAGACCCCGGTGACACTGGCCGATGTTCAATTGCCCCCCGGTGTGGATATCGAAAAACCCGAAATAGGATTTAAGGCGCCGGCATTTACTGCGCGCAATTTGAAGGGCAACCGCGTCCAGCTGGCGGATCATAAGGGGCAGGTGGTAATTCTCAACTTGTGGGCGACCTGGTGTGGGCCCTGTCGGGTGGAAATGCCCGGAATGGAGAACCTGTACCGCAGGTACCGCTCTCAGGGGCTGGAAATTCTGGCTGTCAGTCTCGACAAGGGACCTCCTGGGAAGGTTCAAGCCTTTACCGATGAGTACAAACTGTCTTTCCCCGTGTTGCTCGATTCGGAGGGGCAGGTGGAAAGCAAGTACCATACTCTCACGATTCCCACCACCTATGTGATCGATAAAAAGGGAATGGTGGTCGCCGAAGTTGACGGCGCCAAAAACTGGGAAGCGGAAGAAACGTTCCAGGCCCTCGAATATTTGTTGAAAGCTCCGGGATAAACCCTTCTAATAGAAGAGTAGGGCCTGTTCCCTCTCATACTCTTAAATATCAAACGGATATCACCCGACTATGCATACCGACCAGCACATTTTATCTGCCAATCAGTCGTTTTACGACGCGTTTAATAAACAGGATTTATCCATGATGGAAACCCTTTGGCAGGACGATATCTGCGCCCGCTGTATCCATCCGGGTTGGCCCGTGCTCAAGGGATATCAGGAGATCATCCAGAGCTGGGATGATATTTTCCGTCACAACCAGCACATGGAGATTAAAGTGTCTGACGAGGATGTGGTGATTAAAGACGATTTTGCCTGGGTGAGCTGCCAGGAAAACCTGTTTTCCATCAAAATGAGCGGGGTGCAGAGTTCCAAAGTACATGCCACCAACCTGTTCCAGAAAGTGGGCGGTGAGTGGAAAATGATTCTCCACCATGCCGCCGCCATTCCCACCGTCACTCAGGAAGAACCCTCCTGATGCTTACGAGGCTCCAGGAAGCTTGGAAGTAGTTTTCCCCAGAACAAACAGTTTCAAAAGAACCAGGACGAAAACCGCGACACCCGATACAAAAAAAGCTCCGCCCGATAGTTGAGCGATCAACGCAACCGATTCCTTGGCGGCGTGGGTCGATCCCATCCCTGGCGCCAGCATGGCTGCCAATAACCAGAACACGCCATACCCCAGGCTTCCCAAGCCAGCCAATAGTGAAATTCCCAGTTGAAACTTCGGTTGAGAGTTGAGCCCTGCGGTCAGCAGGGCGAACACGATGGCTATGATGCCCATGGTCTGGGAATGCAAATGTGCGCGCTTGTAATAGACCCAGGATTTGCTCACGGTTTGGACCGCTTTGTTAGGGTCGCCACCATAATGTTTGTCAAGCACGGCATCTGCACTCGCCCTCAGGTTGCCTTTGATACTGTCTTCGCAACATCCGAAAGATAAGCCCAATAGGCCGCCAAATAAAATAGCCACCAGAGCGACGGCGATCCCGTAGCGGATATGGGTGAAGTCCAACATAAACATCTCCTTAGGTATAGAGCAGGTGAATAGATATCAATGGCAAACAGATTTTTATAAACAACCTCTTTTTAGTTTAACCGAAAACTCCGAAGTTCCTTGCGCCAATATGACATTTCCCTTATCCTTTGCACTCTTTTAAGGGGGTGTTTTAGAGGGGTTTACTAATCACGAGGACTTATGAATATTATCAGCTGGAATGTCAACGGCATACGCGCAGTGGTGAAAAAAGGATTTTTTGAATGGCTTGAAGAGGCCTCGCCCGATGTGGTGTGTCTGCAGGAAGTGAAGGCCCGTCCCGATCAGGTGCCGCCGGAAGTCGCGGAACCGGCTGGTTATCATGCCGTTTGGAATCCCGCCCAGCGGAAGGGATACAGCGGGGTGGCGACTTTTACCAAAAAGAAACCGAAAAACGTCTATCTCGGAATGGGGATCGAGCGCTTCGATGGGGAAGGGCGTTATATCCGTCACGAGTTTCCCGAGTTCGATTTACTCAATATTTATTTTCCCAATGGCACCAGTGGTGAAGAACGCCTTCAATACAAACTCGACTACTACGATGCCTTTCTGGAGCATTGCGAGGCCCTGCGTGCCGAGGGCCGGGAACTGGTCATTTGTGGAGATGTCAATACTGCGCACAAAGCCATCGATCTCAAAAATCCCAAACAAAATGAGAAGAATTCGGGTTTCCTTCCCATTGAGCGCGAATGGATGGATAAATTCGTCGCACACGGTTACATCGACACCTTCCGCGAATTCAATCAGGGGCCCGATCAGTACTCCTGGTGGACCTACCGCGCCAATGCGCGAGAGCGCAACATCGGGTGGCGGCTGGACTACTTTTTTGTGACGGAGGGTCTTAAGAAACGCGTTAAAAATTCGTATATTACGCCGGAAGTAATGGGCTCGGACCATTGTCCTGTAGGTATTGAAATTACGGGATAGGGATTTCCGTGCCCGCTGTGTTATTCTTCTCCTTCGAATAAATCCTCATCCTGCAGGCTCTGTTTTGCGGGTTTTGATATCCGGAAAGGAACATCCATGAGTTTTGAAGCTCACAAGACCTACCACGGTTTTAAATGTATTCATCGCGAACAAATCAAGGAACTCAACTCCCTCGCACTTCAGTTTGAACATGAGAAAACCGGTGCCGAGTTGTTGGTGATGGAAAACGACGATGATAACAAGGTGTTCAGCGTCACCTTCCGCACCCCTCCCGCCAACGACCGTGGAGTGGCTCACATTCTGGAGCACAGCGTATTGTGCGGCTCCCGGAAATATCCCGTCAAGGAACCGTTTGTCGAGCTCATGAAAGGCAGTCTGCAGACATTTCTCAACGCCATGACTTTTCCCGACAAGACCATGTACCCGGTGGCCAGCAGAAATCAGAAGGATTTATATAACCTGATGAACGTGTACCTCGACGCGGTGTTTCATCCCCGCATCACAAAGGAAACTTTCATGCAGGAGGGCTGGCATTACGAACTGGAGGATCCGGACGGACCGGTCACATACAAAGGTGTAGTGTTTAATGAAATGAAGGGGGTTTTCTCCAGTCCCGAGAGTGTGCTCGACCGCTATCTGGCGCATTCCCTCTTCCCGAAAACCACCTACGGTTACGAATCCGGGGGTGATCCTCAGGCGATCCCGGAACTGACCTATGAGGAGTTCAAGGATTTTCACCGGCGTTACTATCATCCCTCCAACAGCAGAATCTTTTTGTACGGCGATGGCAACACGGAGGATTATCTCAAGTTTCTTCATGATGAATATCTCAACGGATTTGAACGGATGGAAGTGGATTCTTCGGTGGAATTTCAACGGAGATTCAGCAAGCCCAAGTTGAAGGAAGTGTCTTATCCGGTCTCCAGGGATGAGTCTGTGGAGAAAAAAACATTTGTGGTGGTTGGCCTCAAACTCGATAAGTCCACGAATTACGAGCACTGCCTGTTCATGGAAATTTTGAGCCATATTCTGCTCGGCACTTCCGGTGCACCCCTCCGCAAGGCACTGTTGGAATCGAACCTGGGATCCGAAGTCATCGGCGGTGGGTTTGACGACAATCGACTGGAAACCATGTTTGCTGTGGGGATGAAAGGTGCGGAAAAAGAGGATGCCGAAAAAATCGTTGATCTCATTTTTAATACTTTGGAGGATTTGTCCACAAACGGCATCGACGAAAATCAGGTGCTGGCTTCGGTCAATACGGTGGACTTTAAATTGCGTGAGGCCAACTTCGGAGGGTTTCCGAAAGGTATCGTGTACAACATACAGGCGCTTGGATCCTGGTTGTATGATGACAATCCACTGGCCCATCTGAAATATGACCGGTTGATGAAAAAGATTAAACGAAAATCCCGGGAAGGTTTTTTTGAAAAACTGATTCGAAAATATTTGCTGGACAATAAGCATCGCAGTTTGGTGGTGCTGGTTCCAAAGCCGGGCCTGGGAGAGAAGCAGGAAGCTAAAGTACGCAAGCATCTGAGGCAGATCAAGGACTCCATGCCTGAACCGGAAATCCAGGAACTGGTGAAAACCACCCAGGAGCTCCAGAAGAGACAGGTAGAGCCTGACCCCCCGGAAGCTCTGGCTACCTTGCCCTGCCTGACCCTGGAAGACGTCAATAGAGAAGCGCCGCAATACCCCTGCGAGGTGAAGAAAGATAAAGCTCCGGTGACACTGTTTCATGATCTGTTCACCAACAAGATCGCCTACACCCAATTGTGCTTCACCACCGAGACGGTGCCACAGGAACATATTCAATATTTGCCATTACTGGGACGGCTGGTGCTGGGCATGGGAACCAATAAACGCGACTATGTTGAGATGGGTCAGCAGATCGGAATTCATACCGGTGGTATTACTTCATCTGATTTTTCCACTGTTCCGGTGGGAGACCGAAACCGGATTATTTCCTACATCAATTTCAATGGCACCGCGCTGATCGAAAAGGCCGACGATCTGTTCAACCTTCTTGAAGAATTGTTTGGCGAGCGCAATTTCGACAATCACAAGCGGCTGACGGAAATCATAAGAAGCGCCAAGGCCAACATGGAAGCATCCATTGTTCCCAACGGTAATCATTATGTCCTGTCGCGCCTGCAATCCTACCATTCCCGCCTGGGCCGGTATGACGAATTGCTGGAAGGCATTACTTATTTCCGCTTTCTCGAAGATTTACTGAAACGAGTGGAGAATAATCCCCAGGAAGTGGCGGACCGGTTCCGAAAAGTGGCCGAATTGGTATTTACCCGGAATAACCTATTGCTCAATACTACCTGTACCGCCAGGGAATATAAAAAGATTGAAAAACGACTTCGCGGCATTGAGCAACTCCTTCCGGACGATCCTCGTCCGGTCGCCGATCTGGATTTCGGACCGGTGGATTTGAACGAAGCGTTTCTGACAGCGAGTACCGTTCAATATGTGGGTAAAGGCCTGAATTTGTATGACCAGGGATTCGAATTTTCCGGCCGGTTCGATGTGCTCAAGGCCCTGTTGCGCACCGGTTATCTTTGGGATCGTATACGGGTGCAGGGGGGGGCCTATGGAAGCTCCCTGAGTTTTGACCTTTATACGGGAGATCTCGGCATGGTGTCCTACCGCGATCCCAATCTTATGGAAACCCTGAAGGTGTATAATGAAATTCCCGATTTTTTAAGCCAGTTGGAAATCTCCGAAGAAGAATTCGAAAAAATCGTCATCGGGTGCGCTGGCAAGCTCGATCCTCCCTTGACGCCAGACCGCAAGGGATCCATCGCCAAAATCGAATATCTGACCGGTATGACCCAGGAATTCAAACAACGACGGTTTGATGAATTGTTATCCACCCGGTTGGATGATGTTCGGGCCTATGCTCCAGTGTTTGAAAAAGTCCGGGATCACGGCCACGTGTGCGCACTGGGTAATGAAGGAAAAATCAAAAAATCAGCCTCCGACTTTGAAAGCCTCGTTAAAGTATTTCATTGAGTTCTATCGAGCAAGAGCCGCTGTCCTCAGTTTTCGGTTAGGAAAAACTGGAATATAGTTTTATTAAATGGTAAACTAATGACCATCTAATAGGGGAAGGATTTCGATCTTCCTATGTTTTTAGGCGTTGTCGTATTCCGGTTTTTCATGAGTCCAGAAAAGTTAAGAAAAAAGATTTGGAACCATTTCGGGTTAACGCTTTTTTTGGTTCTGGTATTCACCCTGGTGTGGGAGTACGGGTTAAAAGGGATACTCAAACCTGCCACCCTCAGTTTATTTCATACTCCCGATGGTGAATCGCCGGTGTTTGATACCGGGGTGCATGTAGGAATTGTTTTTCTGGCAATGGTCTTCAGTATTTTCTCTTTGATCCGGCAAGTTCAGGAAACCAGTAAGAAAACGGTTACCGAACTGGGTAAAACCGAACGCCGGTATAAATCCATCGTCGAATCCACCAATGATCTGATCTTCCAGTTGGATGACCACGGGATCGTCATTTTCGCCAATCCGGCAGTTCGATTGTTAGGATACGAAGATGGTGAGGTGGTGGGGCAGTTCATCGGCGATCTCTTGTTCATGGATAACAAAGACGAAGTGCTTCCCCGTATTATGACCAAACGAGTCGGCCATCGAGCGACTTACCATCTTCCAATCCAATTGAGGACCAGTCCGGATTCCGTGATTTCCAGCGAAATACCGGCCATGGAGTTTGTGGTTGATGCCTGCGGCCTGTGGGATGAAGCCGACGAGCACGTGCAGACCCGCGGAGCCGATAAAAGTTTTATTGGTACCTTGTGCATCGCCCGCCCGGTGATCAAACCCGAAGACTTGATCCCGCTGGAAGAAGCTGAAGAAGCCGAAGCGATTTAAAAATTTTCTTACCCCTGTTGGCCCTTACAAAGATCCAGCTATTTGAAACGCTTTTTCCATGTCCGGTAACTGTCCGAGGTCCGGGACGATTTCGAGATGGCGGATCACCCCCTCCTTATCCAGAACGACCAGGGCGCGGGCCAGAAGGCGGTTTTCCTGGATCATCAATCCAGTAGATTCCCCGAATTGGCCTTCGCGGTAATCCGACAGAAACAGCACGTTCTGAATCCTGGCTTCCTTAGCGAACCGCTTTTGCGCGAACGGCAGATCCCGGCTGACGGTAACCAGCCGCACGGTTTGGTCCAGCCCAGCGTTTTCTTCGCTCAAAATATGGGTCTGCTTTTCACAGACTTTTGTGTCTATCGAAGGAACGATGCTGATGATCGTTACCTGACCTTTGAAAGATTGCAGGCTGGTCATGGCCATTTTGCTGTCGGGAATTGTTACCGCGGGAAACGGTTGGCCCACCTGTAACGGGGTTCCGTGGAGAGTTAACGGTTTTCCGTGAAGGGTGACCTGTACCTTTTCTCCCGCAAACGAAACACCGGAAAGCGCCCCAAGCGAAGCCAGAATAAAAAGAATAATGAAGTTTTTCATTGTTTCCTCCTCACATCTATTGTGTATAGAAAATTAAAACTCCACGACCGTAACTCCGTCGCCGCCCTCATGACGTTCGCCCGGATAATGGTTTTTCCCTATCCCGGAGGCATCCAGGTATTCCCTCACCATCTGTTTGAGTTTGCCCATTCCATGGCCATGAATGATGATCACCCGTGCCTGTTTGTTGACGAGGGCACGGTTGAGAAACACTTCCATTTCCTCTGTAGCTTCTTCCACGGTTTTTCCCCTCAGGTCGCATGTGGTTCCGGAAGAAGGCTGGGCCTGGGTCTGGATTTGAATGCTGGGCTCCGCTTTCTTATTTTTCTCTTGCGGAGCGGGTGTGCGGTTGCCTTTCAGTGTAAGGATACTCACTGTGGTTTCAAGATTACCCAATCGAATCCGAACCTTTTTTTTTCCCGCAGGATGTTCCAATAAGGTGCCGATGGCGTTGTAAGGTTCCACCTGCACGCGGTCGCCCGATTTAAGCTGGTCCGCGGGTACGTCCCAACCGGGTTCCTGCGGTGACAGGGCGGACAGCGGCACCTGACCGAGTTGGTGAATCTGCTTTTCCGCCTTGCGCAATTGAGACGTGTCACGAGTGTCGCGCAGGTTGTCCAGAAGTTTCCGGATTTCCCGTTTGGCGTCGCGGACATGGGCCTGCACCATTTTCGCCTTGGTTTTCAGGAAATCTCTTTCCTCCGTCTTCAAATTTTCAGTAATCACTTTTTGTTCCGCCAGCAGGTGTTCCGTTTCTTCCATTTTCCGGTGAAGAGCTTCCTGGTCCCGGACCATTTCCCGTTTCTGCCTGTTCAGTGATTGCAGGAGCTGTTCGGCGCGGCGGTCTTTTTGTTCGTAGATGGCGCGGGCGCGATCGAGAGTTCTCGTATCGAGACCGATCCGCTCCGCTGTTTCCAGAGCGGCGCTGTCGCCCGGTACACCAAAAATCAGGCGGTAGGTGGGCCGGTGGGTCTGTTCATCAAACTCGGTGCAGGCATTTAAAAATCCTTCCTCAATTTGTGCCAGAGTTTTCAGTGCCAGGTAGTGAGTGGAAACCAGCACCATCAGCCCGCGCTGTTTCATTTCAATCAGGATCGATTCCGCCAGCGCGGCGCCTTCCTGCGGGTCGGTGGCTATGCCCAGCTCATCCAGCAGGACCAACGCTCCCTCGGAGGCGTTATTGAGTATGTGAATGATTTTTGTCAGATGGGCGGAGAAGGTGGATAACTGCAATTCAATATTCTGTTCGTCGCCGATATCGGCGTACACTTCCGGGAAAAACCCCATTTCCGAATTGTCGGCCACCGGCAGGAGCAACCCGGTTCGCGCCATCACGGACATCAGTCCCAGCGTTTTTAATGTGACCGTTTTGCCGCCGGTATTTGGGCCGGAGATGATAATGACCCGCGTGGAAGCATCCCATTGAATATCGTTCGGGATTACCTCCTGTCCGTTCAGTACCAGTTCAGGGTTGCGTGCCCGGATAAGGTTCACCAGTCCGTCGTCCCGCAACAGAAACCGGCGCGCTTCCATTTTTCCGGCCAGTCGTGCCCGCGCGTAAACCGCGTCCAGGGTAATCAATATATCCTGATTGGACAGCAGGATGTCCTTATGTTCCAGCAGACCGCGCGCCAACTCCTGCAGGATTTTTATCTTTTCCTGCTCAACTTTTATTCGTGCGATTTTAACCTTGTTGTTCAGCGGAATGATTGAGGCGGGTTCCACGAACAGGGTTTGACCGCTTCCCGAGCTGTCGTGCACAATGCCCTCCAGCTGGGATTTGGCTTCTATTTTGACCGGCAGAACCAGCCGGCCCTCCCGTTCGGTGAAGTAACTGTCCTGAAGCGCGTCACTTTTAGCCATTATTTTTTTTAGGGAGGTTTCCAGGCTTTGCCGGGCGGTGGCGGCATCGCGAAGTGCCTGCTTCAGTTCCGGGGAGGCATTCTCCTTGATTTCGCCGTCGGCCTCCAGGCACCGATCGATATTTTTCAGTAATTCCGGCACCGGGTCCAGCCCGTTGCTGATTTCTCTGAGAAGAGGCGCGGCCTCCTGCTTTTTAAGATATTTTTTGAGATCGCGTGCCAGGCGCAGATGATGTGCGGCCTGCAGACAGGATAACGGCTCTACTAAAAGACTTTCCTTCACCTGCTTCAAAATCGGTGTCAGATTATCAAAGGTTCGCAAGGGTACAGGTTCGACCCCGGACAGGGCATCCACCATTTCCGAAGTTTCTTCCAGCCGGCGTTGCGCCGACTCAAAGTCGGATTCTGGATATAGGGAGGCGCAGAGTTCTCGCGTTATGGGGGATGCCGCCAGCTCAGCCAGTGCTTTTTGGACGGTGGGCCACCCCATGTCCGCCAGGCTTTTATGTTGCATTTGATAGGGAGAGTCTTGAAGAGAGCGGTTCATGGCGTCATGGCAAATTGGGAGCCCTCTTCCAGGACCACGGTGATTTTGGCATCGTACAGTTGATCGGGGTCCCGGCGGCGTTTGAATTCCCTGAGCAGAAGAGCGGTGTCTTTTTTAACCTTGGCATTGAATTTGACCAACTTCTGTCCGGTGATGACTTTACCCTTCAGCTCTTCCATTTCCTGAAACGTCACCATGACCGGTTGGTCGAAATCCACGCGGTCGGCATCCAGATAGAGTTCCATTTCCAGCAAATTTTTCCCAATGGTTTCGAACAGGTTGGGTTCTTTATGAACCGCAATGAGCGTAGCGGCTTTTCCATCTTTGGTATTCATCGATTCCGGCAGGGGACCGGGAATTTGCAGGGCGGCCATATTCAACCCCCGGGTGACGCGCGCCCATTGAATGCGGTCCAGATGATTGCCCTCCCTGACCATGCGCACAACTTGTGAGTAGGGCTCCCTCTTCTGTTCTTTCAGCCATGTCAGGAGGGCGGGTACTTCGTTCTCGGGCAGGAAGTGGCCGCCATGTGCCGTGCCTTTTTCCGTGTGTTCCCGGTAGGTCACCGGGTACTTCATATCGCTCAGAATTTTATATATACGGCGGCTGAATTGAATCGGAAAAATCGGATCGTATTGTCCCTGAATACTGTAGATCGGGGTATTGGTAAGGTTAATGAGAAAATGAAGGTAATGCGGTTCCGAAATTGCTCCGGCGATTGGGATAACCCCTGCGAAATAATCAGGGTAAAACGTGCCTATCATATAAGCTCCCAGGGCCCCGTTGGAAAGTCCCGCCAGAAAAATCCGGTTGGGGTCGACCGGCACGCGAATTTTGGTTTCATGAATCAACTGCAGGACCAGTTCCTCTGCCGACAGCGTCCACCACGCGCCGATAGGGTAGGTGGGACAGAGAATGATGAACTCGTCGTTTAAACGCTTCCGCCAACGCTGAAGCGTCACATCCCCCCGGCCCCCCATACCGTGCAGGATAACGATCATGGGCAGGGGACGGCTTTCCCTTGCGGAATCGGGGACATATAACGAATAGGTTAATTCTTTCCCCATGTGTTTGACGGGTACGCTGAGGAACTCGCCGGTCGGTCCACCCTGGCCGATGGCCCGGGCGCGGAGGTGGGATTTGATCGTGTCATGGGAAACGCCGGACTCTTTCAGCGTTTTCAGGATTTCGGCTTCTTCGGCCGGATCTTCAGCGACCAGAAATCGGTTGATATCCGGGCCGGGATCGTAGGCGTCTGAAACCTGTCCGGCGGGTGGGGTCGTGGAACAGGCGCTTGCCACTAATAATATTAAAAAGAAAGCAAGAAGATTTCGCATAGATCAATCATTACATGATTTTCGAGGCAAGTAAAGCCAGGCAAGCCAATAAGCGGAAAAGAAAAAAGGAATTGAAATCATATGGGTTCAGAGTGTACTATTTTGGGTGAAGGTATTAACGCCTCATGACATCTTCTTAAAGACCCTCCTGAAAGTGAGTTTTTTCATGCCTGGTTTAAAAAAGCAAGCCGTCAATCCCGGAACCATTACCCTGGGGGTGCCCGGTTCCTTCGCGCAAGCGGGGGATGTGTTCAAGAAATTGTTCCGATGCCGCAAAAAAGGCCATGAATTTTTAGGGCAGGTGAGTGTCGATTCCAACGCTCAGCGGGTGAAGTGGGAGATGTTCAATGAAGGGTATTACGATTTGTTTTCGTGTGAGGCGGTGGATGTTCAGGAATCCCTTCAAAGCAGATTGCTCGGCCAGGTGGCTCAATTGGAACACCTTTCGGAGGCCCAGCGCAAGCTGGTGCGTAATTTTTTAAAGGATTGCCGGGCTCAAGCCCGCCAGGTGCAACTGGAATTGCAGGAAGAGCCGCCTGAGAACCCACGGGACCTGCAGGAAATCTTCGATCGGCTGAACGAAGAATATTTTAACGGCAAGGTAAAAGCTCAGGTGGAGTGGGGGAAGAATATTAAAGTTCCTAACCGCCGTTCCTTCAGTTTTGGAAGTTATGACTCCAAAAACCAATTAATCCGAATCCATCCCCGGCTGAAGCAGGAGTTTGTTCCGGTCAACGTGCTGGAACTGACGGTTTACCATGAGATGTGCCACCAGGCGGTCCCTCCGGTGCGGCGCAATGGCCAATGGCAGACCCACCATAAGGATTTTAAGGCCAAGGAAAAGGAATTCCGTTTTTATCGGGAAGCCATGCAGTGGGAGAAAAAGCACTGGATCAAACTGATGGCCCCCGCTCCGGAGCATTCCGCGTAACCCCTATTCAACTATTCTCCTTTCCGTTAACAGGTAGCAAAATCACAAAAGTCGTTCCCTCACCCGGTTCGGATTCGATCTTAATATTTCCGCCGTATTTTTTTACTATATTGTGGACGATATTGAGCCCCAGACCTGTGCCTTCTCCCTGTCCTTTGGTTGTGAAAAACGGATCGAATACTTTGGTCAGGTATTCCCGCGGAATACCGGGGCCGGTATCGTGAATATGAACCTCAACGGAATCGTTATGATTTTTTGTGGAAATGGTTAGGGTTCCCTTGCCTTCCATCGCCTGAACAGCATTCCGGATAATATTTAAAAACACCTGCTGGATTTCCTCCGGTTTCGCCAATACGCCGGGAACCGAACCCAAACTTGTTTCCAGTTTAATGTCATCGGTATAAGAAGCCATTACTGCCATTTCCACAGCGGCTTTAATTTTTTCATTTATATCTACCGGGTTAAGGATGTCTTTATCGTTATTGCGCGTATAGCCGGATAGGTTGAGAATGATAGAGGCCATATGCCTTGACCGGTCCAGCACCTTTTGAGCAAGGGGCTGGATTTTGGAAAGCTGCTTTTCCTCAATAATAGCTTCCGTAAAACCCATAATGGAATACAGCGGGTTGTTCATTTCATGCGCGATGCCGGCGGCAAGGGTTCCCAGCCCGGAGAGTTTTTCCGCCTGCGTTAATTTGTCCAGCAAGTTTTTTTCTTCGGTAATATCTTTCATGATAAGGCCTACTCTCTGCTCTGTTTCCTCCTCCAAAACAACATCAAAAAACTGATAAGCAAAAATTTGTTTGCCCAGTTTAATCGTATTTTGGGTATCTCTATTGAATTCCGTTCCAGAAGGGGACAGCGGATCTTTTGGTTTATAGGAGGGATTTTCAAGGTTAGAATTAACGTGATTTCTGTGGTTGCCCCGTTGGTACTTTTCGAGCTCCTTGACCAGCGAGCCGACTTCTTCCCGGTACTTGTTTGAGGTTTCCAGTAGTGTATGCTTGAGATATTCCTCCGGCAAACAACCCGTTAAACGCTCAAAAGCGGCATTGGCATATTCTATTTTTAATTGTGAATCCAATATCAGAATCACTTCCGGAACGCTCATCAGGATGGTGTCCGTATACTTTTTGAGATACAGCACTTCCTGGGTTTTTGTTTCCACCTGATGTTCCAGTCCCGCAAAGGTTTTTTGCAACAGTCCGCTCATGGTGTTGATTTCATCAGCAAGAGATTCGATTTCATCCCCGGTTTTGATATTGAGCGGTTGAATCGTTTCTCCGCGTCCGATAGATTGAGCCGCGCTTTGGACTTGACGTATGGGACGGACAATTTTATTGGCCGCCAGAGAACCCATGATGATAATCAAAAGAACGGAAAACAGTCCGGCTCCAGAAACCCAGGACAGCAGGTTATTTGTCGGGGCAAACAACTCGTCGGAAGCCTGCCAGGCAAAGGTGTACCACCGATGGTTTGAGGAATCGGAAGTGTATAGGCTGGTTTTTTCAAGTATGGAATAGCCGATAATTGAGATATCCCGGCTCCCATGCCCGTCTCCCAGGGTTTCAACCCAGGCCGAATGAGGACCCGTGACGGCCTCAACCAGTTTAGGATCGTCCAGTTGGTGTCCGGTCGGCAAAATCGGACAGCTCAAGACCACCCCATCGGAATTGATCAGCATTACATGGCCCGTTTCTCCGAAGGTGATGGTTTCCAAAGCGTGGGTGAAGAACTCCTTCGCGGCATAAATACGGTGCAAAACGCCCTCCACTTTACCTTCGTTGCTTTTTATGGGTACTGCAAATTCAAATATGTAATCCATCGTTTTCGGATTTTGAAGCAAGGGACCGATATAAGTTTCCAGCTTTCCCGATATGATTTTTTCCCAGGAGGAAAGATGAGTATTGATGAAGCTGGGATTGAAGTTGACGCTGGAAACCAATACGCCTTTGGAATTTGTTATGAAAAGTGAGAAAGTGGTTTCTGAGGCGCTGGCGTCGTGCTTCAAAAAATTACTCAACACATGGCTGGCCCGGTTGGTAGCGGGCGAAAGGCGCAATGTCTTTCTTTCACGCCAGGCCTGGGATTGCTTCCGGTTCTCAAGCTCAATTTCTGAATGGGGAACCTGCTTTAAATATTTGTTTTGCTCCGTGACCCAAAGGACCAGTGTGGGATGGCTGGCCAGATGAGTGATTTTGTGGATTTCTTCCTTGAGCAGGAGATCGATTTTGGTTGAGGTTTCATAAGCCAAAGCCTGGAAGCTTGAGCCGATCACCTGGGTCAGCGATTTGTTCGCCTGCAGGTAGGAAAATATCATAGCCAGGATCAACGGGACGGTTCCCACCACGATGACAATAAAAATTAATTTATTTTTCAATCCCATCTGCGAGTATTTAAAGGGTTTTCCCGCTGACCTTGGTTTTTCGATCATGAATCACCCTATTTGGAGTGTGAGTAAATCAATCGGACAACCAATCAAACCCAATATAGGTCCGGAGCCTTTTAATTTCATATTTTTTAAAAAAAAGTGGCGAAGAGTAAGCTCAGGGCCTACTTTTATTTTCCGACAAGTGAATCCTCTGTAGGAGGATGCAGGCCGAAATGAGCATCGATGTAGTTCGATGTGGAAATGATTTCATCACACAAAGCCTGAAACCTTTTGAAAACTTTATAATGGAGGTTGTTATGGCTAAGGGAAAAATTCTGGTAGTCGACGATGAAGCTGACGTTCGCGATGTCATAAAACTGCAGTTGGAACAAAGAGGGCTCCACGTTTTGGAAGCGGTGGACGGGCAGAACGCCATAGATATCCTCAGGTCTGAAGACAATTTGGTAAATGTTGGAGTGATTCTGTGCGATATTCGCATGCCCAAAGTGAACGGAGTCGAATGCATTCAATACCTCCGGGAACAGGCGCCGGGCATTCCCGTCGTTGTCATTACCGGGTACCCGGATACTGAACTGGCCACGGACCTGATGAAAAAAGGGGTCAAGGATTACCTGGTTAAACCCGTGGAAAAGGCAAAGTTGTTAGCCGTGGTGGATGAACAGATATCCGCCGGTAAGGCGATTAACTTTTAAACCATAACAGCCTCCGGGCTCAAGGATAAGGGCTTTGCAATCTGTATGGTTGCAAAGCCCTTTTTTTTCGTCTAAATTAGATTTCCATATGAAAATGATCAAATGTTACATGCAATTTGAGAAGCTGGACGAGATCAGGGAAAAGCTGTTCGCCCTGGGGGTTCCCGGTATGTCTGTGGCCGAGGTCAAGGGCATCGGCAAACCACTGAGCCAGATGCAATCCGACCCCGATCCCGGCAAGAGCAGGGTTCCTCAGTTTCACCACCGCATCGAAATTTCCATTGTTCTTGAGGATGAAAGTGTTGATGAAGTGGTGGAGGCGATGACTACCACCCTGCGAACCGGCAAACTGGGCGACGGCAAAATTTTCGTCCTGCCGGTGGAAGATGCCGTCCGGGTGCGCACTGGTGAAAAAGGCACCCAGGCGTTGTACTGAATGGAAACCAGATCACTGATCGCCGATAACCTGGCTTCTGTCAAGCAACGAATGGCCTCTGCCGCCCGTAAAGCCGGACGCGACCCGCAGGACGTTCGCCTGGTGGCCGTGACCAAAACCGTTTCCGTGGAAAAAATCGCCGAGGCCGCCCGGGTCGGCGGATGCGTGTTCGGCGAGAATAAAGTTCAGGAAGCCAGCGAAAAAATCGAAAAGCTTGGGACCGAATCCTGTCACTGGCATTTTATCGGGCGCCTCCAGAGGAACAAAGTCAAGTACATCCCCGGCCTGTTCGAGTTGATTCATTCAGTCGATAATTCGGAGCTGGCGGAGGATATTCACCACTACAGTTTGAAGCATGATCGGGTGACACCCGTACTGATCCAGGTCAACGTGTCGGGAGAAACGAGTAAGTCGGGGGTCCATCCCAACGATTTGGAAGAATTGCTGGCGATGGTCAGGTATTTAAACGGGATTTCCGTCCGGGGGTTGATGACCATTCCACCGTTCGACCCCGACCCGGAAAAGTCGCGCCCGCATTTTGCCGCGCTTCGCAAATTACGCGACCGGATGAAGGCCGTGAATATTGAAAATATTGCGATGGACGAACTGTCCATGGGCATGTCGAACGACTTTGAAGTGGCCATCGAGGAAGGCGCCACCTGGGTGCGGGTGGGTACCGCCATTTTTGGCGAGCGGGAAGCCCACTGAAATTAAAATAACGCAGGAGACGACGTTGTGTTGAAAAGTAAGAAAATAGGATTCATCGGCGGCGGCAACATGGCCGAAGCCTTGATCAAGGGCCTGCTGTCCGCTTCTTTCATTGAAGCCAAAAGCCTGATGGTCTCCGATGTTTCCACCGAACGTCTGGAATGGTTGCGCAAGGAATACCATGTCCGGACGACCGACGACAACGTTGACCTGGCGAAAAAGTGCGACATCATTCTGCTGGCCGTCAAGCCGCAGGCGATCAGGGAGGTGCTGGAAGGGATTGCCGATAGCGTCGACGATACCAAACTGGTCATTTCCATCGCCGCCGGCATACCGATCAAAACCATTACCGGCTGTTTGAGTCCCGACGGATCGAAGGAGCTGGGCGTGGTGCGCACCATGCCCAATACCCCCGCCCTGGTCCACGAAGGGGTCACCGCGCTGGCCGCCAACCATCAGGTTTCCGCCGCCGATCTTAAAGTGGCGCACCGCATTTTCGAGGCTGTCGGCAAAACCGTAGACGTGAGCGAGTCCAACCTCGACGCGGTGACCGGGTTGAGCGGCAGTGGTCCGGCCTACATCTTCATGATCATCGAGGCCCTGTCCGATGCCGGGGTGAAAATGGGACTGTCGCGCGATGTCGCCAACATCCTCACCCTGCAAACCGTCCTCGGTTCCGCCAAGCTCGCGCTGGAAAGCGGCAAGCATCCCGGCGAATTGAAGGATCAGGTCACCTCGCCCGGCGGCACCACCATTTCCGGCCTGCACGCCCTTGAAAAAGGCGGACTCCGCACCACCCTGATGAACGCCGTTGAAGAAGCCACCAAACGGTCGCAGGTCCTCGGCCAAAACTCCGCCAACAACCACCCGCTAAAAAAAAATAAGTAAATATTCGGGAGTTTTGACGCCGGGTATTGACAGGGATTGAGGGCCGAACCATATTAATTATGGGAGGAGACAATAGGGTCGACTCCTGTTATAGCCGGTCGTCGTGAGAAGTGGTTTTAAACCGAAGGGTAGTCAGTTTCATCGGCTATAAGGTTAGAAGGGGGTTGCCTTCGAAAGAAGTGGAATTGCAGGGAAGACAACCCCCCGGGATCTTTTCCGAGTCGCGTGACCACACGCGAAGAGAGAGGATCCTTTTTTTTATGCCCAGGGAAATCAGGCGGGTAAGACGCCTGGCTGGGACGGTTTGTTTCGGCGGATACCATTGTGCCCGGGCCGTTCGATCCGCAGGCCCTCAACCGCTACTCCTACGTCCGCAACAACCCGGTCGTCCTGACCGATCCCTCCGGCCACTTTTTTACGTCTATCATTTCCACCGCTATTGCCGCGGCATCGGCTGCTCCTCTCTGGGTGCAGATGACGGTCGCCAGCGGCATTTCAACCGATTGGAATTTGGAATTGATGGCTTTGCAACAGGGCATCGCCATGGCCTCCGCCGCTACAGCGGTTTTTACGGGAGGGGCGTCACTGAAGTTGGGAGCCTACGCCATTGTCGCGACCATGGCCTGGGCGGCTGCAGGGGCGGCGACCAGCGCGGCCCTTTACGATCTGGCGGGATACGATGTCAACTACGGCCAAAGCATTTTAACCGGCATGGCCATATCGGCAGTTACTTTTGGGGGGGCAAATCCCTGGCGCTGAAAACTGGCATCAATTGGCTACAGGTTTCATCGCCTCCGGCATCGCCGCTGAATTGAACGGTGGCGATTTTTCGATGAGTTTGCTGAACGGCTTCTCCATCTCCGCCGCAGGTTTTTTAGGAAGTTATGTGGTCAGAAGCTTTACTGCCCCCTCAAAAGAACAGATCGAGATAGAAAATGGAAAGCAGTTTTTGAAAGATCATCCGGATGCATTAGCTGAGTATTTGCCAAATGATCGTATGTCTGATCTTCAGCAACAGTCAATAAGGGGTAATCCAGTTAATCCAACTCGATACAAAGGTACCTTGGAATTGTTCTTTTTTAAATGTAGGGAAAGTTGTAGTTTTGATCCATTTAATACCGCATTCTGGCCTAAGGGAAGTTTGACAATGGAATCAGGATACACATTTGACAAATCTCCTGATTTTTCTTTTATAACTCCTTATGCTAATTATGAGCAATGGTATGATGGAGCTAGTGGGGCGAGAGTCTCTTTTGCATCGCCATCAATAAAACCAAAGTTCGAGTGAGAAATTGGCCAATGACTAATACCAAATAATTTTGGAGGCAAGGTTAATCAGTCGAAATATTGTTATTTCAGCCAAAAAATAATTATTCTATAAATTCTATGTTGGAAGGTTAATCATTATTAGTAGAGGTATTATTTTGAATTATAGTATTCCAAAAGTCATTATAGGTTTTCAGCTTCTTGTGGTTTTAATTATTTTTATAGGGCATCCCTCGCATGTGAATGCAGATCCCTTTAGGGAAGCAGTTGCTATTTATAATTCTGGAAATTATCCCAAGGCTTTTAGATTGTTTGAGATTCTAGCTAAACAGGGACATGTTGATGCTCAGCATAATTGCGGTCTTATGCTTTATCGAGGGGAAGGGGTTTTTAAAGATACTCTGAAAGCATATCAGTGGTTTTTTAAAGCGGCGGAACAGGGATTAGCTATTTCTCAATTTAACTTGGGATTATTGTATTACCGTGGTGAGGGAGTTGCCAAGGACTATGAAAAAGCCATCGAATGGTTTCTTAAGGCGGCGGAACAAGGACACTCCTCGGCTCAATTTAAATTGGGAGATTTTTATTCGAGAGGGATAGGAGTAAAACAGGATTATGGCAGGGCTATGATGTGGTTTCTCAAATCTGCTCAACAGGGCAACGCTTTTGCTCAAAATAACATTGGGTTTCTTTATGAAGAAGGGAAAGGGGTTTCACGGAATTATGGTGAAGCGGTAAAGTGGTATTTTCAAGCCGCCAAGCAAGGAATAGCTGCAGCACAACAAAGCTTGGCAAAATTCTATTCTAATGGCCTCGGAGTACCACAGGATTATCCCCAAGCGCTCAAGTGGTACCGTTTATCTGCAAAACAAGGAAACTCATTAGCTCAACATGATTTAGGGCTTCACTATGCTGAGGGCCAGGGGGTACCGCAGGATTTTCATGAAGCCATCAAATGGTTGCGGTTATCTGCGGAACAGGGTAATGCCTTTGGTCAAAACGATTTGGGCATTCTGTACCGTGAAGGTCATGGGGTACCAAAGGATAACGTTCAGGCCCTCAAGTGGTTCATTCTTTCTGCCAGGCATGATCCTCCTAAAGCAAACCACGATGAAGCGGTCAAGAATCGAGACGATCTCAAAAAAGAAATGACACCCCACCAAATAGCTGAAGCCCAAAAATTGGCCGATGCATGGAAACCCACTTCCTGGGAAGAGTTATCCATGGCTTCGGACAAGTAACATTTTTCAGAATGTTGCAGGATATTGACAGGGTTGGCGGGTCGGAC
>JAOUPX010000155.1 GCA_029879645.1 Nitrospinota bacterium | reverse complement strand
GCCGTGCAACATAAGGGGATTTTGGGATTTACCCTTCGTGGCGGAGAGGAGAAGTATTTCGAGGTGCCGGTGCGCAAGGTTTCCGGCCTCCAGGGCGGTGTTTACCCCGTTCACCTGCTGGTGGAATACGGAGAATTGATGAAACACTATTCCGGAGACATTGCGGGACAAATCAACTTTGGTCCGGTTATCGGAAGGGGAGCCTTCTGGCCGCAAATGCTTGTTTTTGCTTTTCTGGCGGCGACTCTGGGTATGGTTTTCTACAGGAGATTCTCTCTCAGGACGTTCCCTAAGGTCTGATTAGGGGTTTAGGTGATTCGAAAAACACCCTGATCATTGTGGTGGTATTTGGTCTGATCTCAGAAGGTTTTAGGCCCGGTCCGGGTTCCGTCCCCCCCCCTCTTCTTGTGTGTTTTATAGAGTTTTCCGACTTTATATATTCAAAAAATTCGTCTATTTTGTGATAGGAAAATATTATGCAAGGAATTATCCTGACAGAATACTATCTCAAATGACAAGCGTTTCTGGAGTTCGGGTCTTTTATAATTTTTCGGGAGGATGAGGATGTACGCGGTGGCGGGTGTCTCTGGACATACCGGGTCCCTGGTGGCCCGGACTCTGCTGAAGCAGGGCGAGCGCGTTCGCGCCATTGTCCGGAACCGCGAACATATCTATAAATGGAGGGATCGCGGTGCTGAGGTTCTGGTGGCCGACCTCAATGACCCTATGGCTTTATCTGAGGCACTCCAGGGGGTGAAGGGCGCTTACCTGCTGACTCCTCAATCAGTTTATGATGCCTGCCCGCTGGAACGATGGTCCCGACAGAATCAGTCCATTGTCTCCGCCGTTCAAAATGCCCGTGTGGCGAATGCCGTGTTTTTGTCCTCCATGGGGGCGCATCGCAATCACCGGACCGGAATGGTCCAGGCCCTGTACGATGCCGAACAGAAATTCCAGGCCAATGGGGTGCCGGTAACCCTTCTGCGTGCCGCCTATTTTTACGAAAACTGGATTCCCGCGCTGAGTACCGTTCAAGACAAGGGCCGACTGCCCACCTTTCTCAAACCCAAGCGAACCATCCCGATGGTATCCGTGGAAGATGTCGCACGCGCTGCTGTGGATCTGCTTCTCCATCCTGCAGAAGCCGGCCGCGTGGTCGAGTTGACCGGCCCCAAAGAGTATTCCCCTCAGGATATTCTGGAAATGCTGGAGAGCATTCTGCAAAAGAAACTGTCTCTGCTACTTTTTTCCGATGGGGGATGGAATGAGGTCTGGGGGAATGAGAAACTTCCTGAAGAGATGACGAGCCTGTTGAATGAAACCTATGACGGACTCAATAAACAGAAAATAGCGTTTTCGGAAAAGAATGTCGAAACCCGTCGGGGAATCGTGACTTTGGAAGAAATGCTGAAAAAATGGGTAATGGCCTGATTCATCGTCTTAGCCATATAAAAATAAAAAGGGCTTATGGGGGGAGGAGCCCATAAGCCCTTTCGGTTTAAAACCCACGATAATCTGTGGGAGGGGAGGTTACGCTTCTGTTTCTTCCTGCGCATCGATGGTAACTCGAACCGTCTGCTCTTTCCCATCGCGGAGAATCACCACGTCCACTGTTTCGCCGGGTTGAACTGCGGCTACCAGTCGAGGTAATTCCGAAACGTCTTCAACAGGCTGATTGTTGAATTTTACAATCACGTCGCCGCGTTGCAGTCCGCCTTTAAACGCGGGACCGCCGGTCATCACATCACTGACCAGCGCGCCGTTGGTGGTTTTAAGCGCAAAGGATTCGGCCAGATCCGGCGTCAGGTTCTGAATCATTACACCCAGCCAGCCGCGGGTCACCTTGCCGTGTTCCTTGAGGTCTTTCATGATGCCCGCCGCCATGTTGATGGGAATCGCGAACCCGATTCCCACATTGCCGCCGGTGTTGCCGGAGATGATGGCGGTGTTGATGCCGATCACTTCGCCTTTCATGTTCAGCAACGGACCGCCGCTGTTGCCGGGATTGATCGACGCATCGGTCTGAATGAACTCATCATAAGGACCTGATCCGATGTCGCGGCCTTTCGCGCTGACGATGCCCGTCGTGACTGTGTGACTTAACCCGAACGGATTGCCGATGGCGATCACCCATTCACCGACTTCCAGCTTCTCGGAGTTACCCATCGGGATATAGGGGAACGGTGTTGAATCGCTTCCTTCACGTTTGATTTTCAAAAGCGCGATGTCGGTTTTCTTGTCGGACCCGATCAACTGGGCTTCGTAGTCTTTTTCCTTGTCTGCAACCTGGAGGCGGACTTTGATTGTGTCCGCGCCGTTGATCACATGGTGGTTGGTCAAAACAAAACCTTCCGGATCAATGATGAAACCCGATCCGGTGCCGCCGCCTCGCTGGGGAGGTTGGGGAACACCCGGGAATTGTTTAAGCAAAGGATTGCCGGGAACCCGGCCATTCATTTGTTTTACTTTTTGAACCGACTCCACCCAGACTACCGCCGGATTTTGCTGTTTGGCCACCTGCACGATCCGGTTCGTTCCCACCGGATTGGTGTCGGAACTCATCGCCAGGGCTTCATCCTTCTCCCAGACGTTGGAAAACGGCAGGCCCGGAACCATGGGCAGGGCCAGTAATATCGTCAGATACAAAGTGATAATAAGTTTGTTGATGCGTTTCATAGTTAACACTCCTCAAAATTTTGAGTAGAGAAGACGGACTCTCATTAAATTTTCCTACCTTCTAAAATAGGATTTCAGGATTAACGGAGGATTAAGGGAACATTAAATGTTTTTAATGTTAAGGGATCGGTTTTTGAGATGGTTTCTCATTGATAATTAAAGGTTTTCGAAAGTGGGGCCGATAAGTCGGCATACACCAAAAGGAAGGGGGGAAACATGCTGGAGAACCTGAAAGAGGTGATCCTGAATCTCGAGAAGTCCCTGAATATGATTGTCGAGGATAAGGATGTCGAGCTGCTCAAGCATCCGGAATATCTGGAGGCGATGAAGGACGTGGTCCAGTCCATCAACCAGGTGACGCAGACGCTCAAAAGGCTTGAGGAATCCTACGGTCAGGAAGAGGAGCCGGAAAAAAATACGGAGAAGGCTGGCCGGCTGGATCCCGCAAACCGCATTTTAAAAGTCGTTAAGAAAAAACCGGAAGACCGCCGCGCCTCCTCCAATTAAAAATGGATCGACTATAAAGGGTTGGGGGGATAGTCGTATTCATACATGCGGTGTGTTTCGGGGGATGGTTTTCCGGCAGGCGAAGCCATCCCCCGGACTGCTTCCAGGTAATCCAGAATCTGATTCCGGACCGTTGGAGTCAGTTTCTCCAGTCCCTGTTGTTCCTGCATCCAGGTGATCGTTTCATCCCAGCGCTTGCGGCTCATGCGGTTCTGTAAAATGATCGCCGCCGAATGACACGGCGTGCAGGTTTCCTCCACCACGGCGCGGTGGGGTCCTTCGGGCAACGGCGGATCGGTTTCCGCTAGCGCTACCGATGTCGACCCAACCCATAAAAAGGCTCCCATCATCATTCCCGAAACTTTTAACCACTCGCTCATACAGTTCATATTACGGTGACGGCTATCCGGTGCATGGCGTTGTTGAGGTAGCCCTTGGGATTCCACCCCGGCACCACCATCGGTTGCATGACGCCGGCGCTGTCGGTTGCTCGCGCCCACACTTCGTAATAACCCCGCTCAGGAAGTTTTAGATCCACCCGCCAATCCTGCCAGGCGTATTTGTTGACCGGGTCCTTGAGGTCAGCTTGGATCCACGTCGCGCCGAAATCGTAAGACACGTGCATGGCGGAGACACTCCGGTCCCCCGCCCAGGCGTGACCCTTGACGGTGAGGGTTTGACCCTTTCGGATTTGCAGGCGGGTTTTGGGTTGGGTGATGAGCGATTTCACCGGCATCGACTCGATGATTTTCATGTCCGCTTCCGGAACCTTGGTTCCCGGCGCAACGTTGTATTTGGGTACGCGGTAGGAATCGCCGCCCATCTTGGGGCCGTCGTGCACGCGGTCGCGTACCCAGATGCGTTTCAGCCATTTCGCCGAGGTCGAACCCGGCCAGCCCGGCGTCACCACGCGTAACGGATAACCGTGCAGAGGCGGCAGGGGTTGGCCGTTCATTGCCCACGCTAAAAGGGTGTGATCGTCCATTGCCTTGGCCATCGGCGTCCCGCGCGAGATCGTCACCTTGTTGGGATCGCCGCTGAGATGCAGGTCGCTTCCGTAATAACCGGTATAGACCGCCGAGTCCTTGAGTCCCGCCTCGCGTAACACGTCACCCAGCCGCACACCCGTATAACGCGCGCAGGCCACCGCGCCGAAGGTCCATTGGTTGCCCTTTGCCGGGGGATTGAAACCCGCTCTGCCGTTGCCGCCGCATTCCACCTGCAGAGCATAGGTGACCTGCTTGAAGCGCTTCAGTTGATCGAGCGACAGGGTCAACGGACGATGCACTTCGCCGTCAATAGTCAAGGTCCATTGCGAAGTGTCCGGGTCGTAAGCCGAGGCCGGGGGATGACCGTTGTTGCGCACGAAGTGCCGGTCGTTGGGGGTGATGGCGTCGTCGAGCAGATGCGGCGGGGTTTCGGCGTTGATGGGCCGGTCATTCAAAACGATCAGGCCGTGCTTGCCGGGAATTTCAAATTCGTTGGGCGAGTCAGCGAACGCGGCGGGGAGGAGTCCGGCGGGCATGTTTTTGAAAAACGGGATCGGGGCAGACAACGCCAGCGTCATCGCGGCGAGTCCGGAGTTTTTCAGGAAACCGCGCCGCGAAACGGTTTCAGGAAACCGGCCCCAGACTTCCGCATCCGCCTTCTCCGGATCGTTTGTATACAGCTCCCACAACCCGCGTTCTTTACGTTTCATATCATTGAAACCTTACAGATATGGTTTGTTATTTTCGCTTCAGGTAGTTGGAAGAGAAAACGCCTACCAGTACGCCGATCACGAAGATCAGGAGAATCATGAGCACGCGGGATATCCGGAATTCCCAGAACAGAAAACTGATGGGTACGGTTTCCGTATTCTGCAGGGTGAACAGCACCACCAGAATCAACAGCCCCAGCCCGGCATACATTTTGAGATTATTGCTCATAGGAACCCCGATTCGATTAATGGAAAATGATCTTTCTTCCCATTTGCCTGATTTTATCATTTTCCCGAAGGAAGTGGGAGGGCAGGAAAATTTTATTTTTTGGGCAGAGAGAAGGCGAGGAGGAACCAGCCGATCATAAAGCAT
>JAOUPX010000154.1 GCA_029879645.1 Nitrospinota bacterium | reverse complement strand
AGGCGTAATCGTTTTTGTTGCTGGCAGACCAGCCGATGACATCATAATTAATACCTCCTAGAGTCGCAGTACCTTTTCCCGCAACCGGGTAGGCGTTCCACTCGCAAGGCTCCTCTGCATTAAAGAAGGCCACGGTATCGCCCACGGTAAAGGGGGCGGCACTACCCGAGGGAACCAGAAACCCATTGGAGTTGGCTGAGGTCATATCAAAATTGGCATTGGTGGATATACCCTCGGTGTTGGCCCGGAAGGTGATGGTGGTCGCGTCGGCGTCGGTGAGACCCTTTGCCGCCCGTGACGTTCCGGGATCCGACGCGCAGGCGGGGGCATTTGAGTCTCCGGGCGGAAACCCGGCACCGGCCATGCGGAGACTGTTGTCCAGTTTGTCCATCGCCAGCCGTGAAAAATCTCTCAGCTTGAGGTTTTTGTTCTCAGTCCGCAGGAGATTGTCCTGCTTGTTGTAGGTATACATCGCGGCGCCCAGGAGAATAACGCTCATTGACATCGCAACCAGCAATTCAATCAGGGTGAATCCTTTTTCGTTTTTCATTGGTATGCCGTTCATCATAATTCTCTAAGGTTCAAAAGGTTCAATTATTGATCAGGGTGACCAGTCTGGCTTGAGTGTTTCCGCCAGTACCTTGCCAACTGACTGTCACCGTGATGAGATTTGGGTTACTGGAGGCGTCAATGGTCCATGCCCGCGCAAAAGGCCCGGCTGGCGTGGTAATGGTGTCGGTACTGTTGTTGGCGGCGGTCAGGTCCGTTGTCAGGGCGTCATTGCGCAATTCCTCGACTTTTTCCTGGGCCAGCACGGTTGCCATGGTTTTGCGTTCATTAAAGGAATTTTTGGACACCAAACCTCCCATAAAGGAAGCCATGGTCACCATACCTCCTGTTATGATTACTGCCGCGATGAGCAGTTCGATCAGCGTAAATCCCGATTCATTTTTGAGTTTTGGATTCATAGTATTCTTCTTTTTGAAGGAGTCGGCCGGTAGCCTGAAACCGGTAAAATTTTTAAATTCAAACTGTTAGATTTCAGTATAAAGCCGATTTTCACCTCTGCTCATAAATTTTTACAATTCTACTGGAACAAATAGAAGCAAGATTTAAGCCAATATCGGAACTCATTAGAGTAAATATGTGGTTGGTCGCATAACAGTTTTAAATTCAGTTGATTAAAGTACAATCTAGAATTGGGTGAAGCTGATGGACCGACCAAATACCCCGAAAGAGTGACAAAATTAATCGTTATTGTTACAAAATTTGTCGGTCATTTTTAACTTTTTGTTGAGGGCAATTCGGGGCGGCAGGACTTAGAGTGAGGTAAATGTAATACTTTCAGCGGGTTGGTTGTAAATCAGAGTTGAAGTAAGTTAATTGCTCTAAGCCTCTGGTGGATTGAGACGTTCTATAAAAGTTATTTCCAGGGGGGGGAATCGCCCGGTGAGTGCCTGACCACCTGAATTTCACCGTTTCCTTCAATAACTTTTACAGCCCGAATATCGGCCTGACTGTTTCCAACATCTGTGATAGCGATCATGTAAATGACGCCGGTACTGCTGGCGCCACCACTGGATTTAAAGTAAAACTTGTTGTTTCCTCCTGCAAAATCTATCGGCTTGGTGGCGTCGGCGGTTCCCCAGACATTTTGAACAGGCGGGTCAAGATTGACTCCGAACTGAACGCTTGGATCCAATTTTACCTTCCGTTGGCTTTCTCCAGCATCTGCCGACCCATTGCCATTGGTGTCCTCAAAGATCAGATATCCTGAGGTTCCCTGAAATGTCACCCAAACGTTGTGTTTGTTTTTAATCGCAGTATTTTTGGCCGTATCCAGGTCGTAATAAAGCTTGGAAATTTCATTGGCGATTAATGAACCTTCACTCCAATTCATGAATCGTGGAAGGGCGAAAACAATCAAAATGATGACAATGATGACACCGGTGACGATTTCGGCAAGGGGGAGTGGTTTCTTTTCTTCAGCCATATTGGGGAGCGGAGGTTGAAATTAAATGAAAACAACCATTTTATTGTAACAAATGAAATTTTAATCGAAACAAAAATGTAGGGAATATCTGGATTCGCTCACTTTGTCCGGTATGAATTTATTTGGAGAGATAGAGGAGGAGGGCTTTAAAAGTGATAGAGGGCCTGTAAAAATAACTTCCGTCTTGTTTATCTGGGATCCTGTCTTATGGCCGATTTCAGTTGCGAACGCCATATTGATTTTGATGTTTGCCTGCCCGGCGGCCTCTACAAGCCGTATAAGCCGCGACTCGATCCAGTATCTGTTCGGATGAAAAGCGGAGGTTACTGGACCTGCGGGTTAATGGGAATAAGCTGGGCGTTCATCTTTTTCTCTGAAGTCAGAATGTCGAGCGCGGCATACAGTGGGTCCAGTCCCTTGGAAACGGTTCCCTCAATATGCAGATAATAGGTTGCTCCTTGCGAACCTTCTTCCAGATCGATGTTGGAATCGAGATGCAGAATGTTCAATCCCGCATCCGCCAGAGCAGTGGTCACGTCCTCGACAATACCCAACCGGTCAACGGCGTACACACTGATGCGCACGTCCGGCTCCACGTGATGTTCCATGCCGCCGGATAGTGAGTCGATATGCGGGGTGAGAGACAGGTCCTGGCAGATCGGCTGGACAATAGCCTGCAGATTTTCTGGGAGACCGTCCCATTGCACCATCACCATGATGGAAAAGTTGCCGCCCAGCCGGGACATGGAGGAATCTCCCAGGTTGCATCCGGCCTTGCACAGGGCCGCGCTGACTTGAGCGACCAGCCCCGGTCGATCCTTCCCCACTAATGACAGCATGTACCAGTGTTCCATAAAATCATCCCATGTGAATCCGTTTATGAAGTCAGTCTTTCAGGATTCATTGTTGCAAAAATTGAGGGGTCTGTAAAGCTCAGGAAACGGCCGTATTAAGCGGGTTCGGATTGCGGGCCTGGGAACTGTCAATCAAAATCAGTTATTTCTATTCTGCCTGCAGGAGACGGTTTTTCAAATTATTAGACCGTTTTTGCTGTCAAAAACATTTTAAATTGAGTGGGGATAGGAAGAAGTGTCTTATACTTAAGTGCATGATGAAAGCTTGGATTTATAAAATCAGTCACTTGGGCCTGTGGGGTTGGTTCGGGCACCGATGGTGGAGCGTCCGTTATGCCCTATCCAGTCTGAGGATGCGGTTGTCCACGTTTTGGACTTTGACCGACCGCAATCTGTGGTACTTCTTCGGAGCGTTGGGCATAGCGTTTACCACACTGGGCCTGATGATGTACGGTACCGTCGAAAGCGAGGCCGTCGACCGCGATCTCACCTGTCTTGCGCGTAACGTATATTTCGAGGCGCGCGGCGAACCGGAAATCGGGCAGAAGGCGGTCGTCAAGGTGACCCTGAACCGGGTGGCCTCCAGCCGGTTTCCCAATACCATCTGCGATGTGGTTTATGAAAAACGGTGGGATAAACGCCGCCGCCGGTATGTCGGTGCCTTCGCCTGGACCGAGTTGGACCATCTTCCCAAGCTGAAAAGTAAAAAATGGAAACAGGCCTGGAGAGTGGCGGAAGAGGTGTACGAGAACCCGCAGTCGGTGGAATTAAAAGGTGCTCTGTTTTATCACGCCACCCGAATCAAACCGCGATGGGCCAAGGAAAAGGAACGGATCAAAAAGATCGGTAACCATATTTTTTACAAATAAGCGGGACCACCGATTATTTTTATTGGCGACACACCAGGTCGGATTGTTATTCTTTAAATATTGTTAAATCTATTTTAATCGTAGGCGGCTTGCCTCAAGCCTTATCCTTCCAGCGCCACGCATCCTTCGGGGTGACGTGCGCCACGTTGCCGTTTAAAAACTCACTGACCGACACCTCAGGTCAAAACGCCGCCAGGTCCCTCAGGAACTGTTTTTGAGTGGTGGGGAACGAGTACTGGTTAAGAAAATAGATTTCGTCTCTGTAACGGAAAGCCGCCGAACCGGGTATCAGAAATTTAGGCGCAAGCGTCTTAATGATATTCAAAAAGGAACAGTATTTGTCAAACGGCAGACTGCACGTCTTATTATAGAAAAAGTTTCCCACCAGTAGAGGCACGAAACATGAATGCGCCAGATCCAACTGGCCGAAATTCTGTTTGATATGATCGACAAATTCCGGGTTTACGATGGTGTTCACCTGGTTCCACACGGTGACCTCGCCGTCGCTGACGATGATACCGTGCTCGGAATAATAGTCTTCGGAGTTGCTGGACTGGTTGAGCGATGGGGTTGGGGTGAAGGTAATGTCCTTCAACGTCACCGGCTCGAAGTCGGCATTGACCGGATGGAGAAGTATTGTTCACTATAGCTGGGTGTGGAAATATTCCTGTTAAAAGAAGCTTCGGGGAACGTGAATGATGTCTCCCGGTCGCAACAGGATATTTTTTGAAAGATCGCCATCGAAGATTACTTTATCCAGTTCGACATTTATGTTTTCAATTTGGGTTCCGGAGGACGATTCTTTAGGGTATTTTCTGTAAACTTTGGTTCCATTGGCTTTGGCGACATCGGTCAAACCTTCTGCCATAAGGACGGCATCCATTATTGTCATGCCTTCCTGATAGGTAATGACCTGGGGCCTCTTGACTTCACCCGTTATATTGATACGACTCTCAAAATTATCATGTACAAAAATGAAGTCGTTTGGTCTTAACCAGATATTTTGTGAGAAATCATCTTCCCTCACCAGGGCATAAATATTCAGATCCAATTTTTTGCCATCGCGTAATAGATAAGATTTTCTCAAGTCGGCTTTTTCCGTAAAACCCTTTGCCATGGAAAACAGATGCATCAAGGTTACCGGGCGGTTGACTTTATAGGTTCCCGGTTCCCTGACCTGTCCGGCGACAGATATGTTGATGCTGTTAATGGCTCGTACAATAACGGTTACGTTGGCATCGGAAATAAATGTTCGGAGTTTTTTTGTGATGATGTCCTTAAGCTGAGGTGGTGTTAACCCCTGAGCCTGGATGTCTCCTATTAAGGGATAGGAAATACTTCCGTCAGGCCGTACAGGCATTTCGACGGTTAAGTCCGCATTGCCCCAGACTGAAATGGCAATATAATCTTCGGGCCCCAGGATATGCGCCTGGATGTTGGCCTTGAGAAACACGGTCAAAACTTCGGCCAGGAATCCCAGACTCTTCTCCGGGCCAGGCGGCCCACATGCCCGATCACGAACGCCTCTTCGGGAATGCCCAGG
>JAOUPX010000003.1 GCA_029879645.1 Nitrospinota bacterium | reverse complement strand
TCAGGAATTACGGCATTAGCTTCTTCAACGGTAAAATACTTTTTCGACATGAAAAATAATCCTGAAAAAGGGTGTTTGAAACTTTATAATCAATACAATCATACACGGGAAGCTAGAAGTTTTAAAATGGATTCACAAAAAGTTTTTTCTTCAAATAAAACAACAAGTTGACCTGTTTTTAGGCCAAATCTCAGGAAGATCAGACCCATTATTTCCTCTAAAAAGGCTCTAGTCCTAAAAATCAATCGGATTAGACGATTGCTGATTGGTATCAATGGAGTTTTTTATTGACAAATTGCTTCTAAGATTATAAATTCTTGTGCAAGAAGCCTCAGAATGTCTTCAAAAATGGTCGCTTAGTGTAGTGGATCCTCCAAAGCTAAGCCCCTAAACATTGTCGGTATTTCATAATTCATTTTTTTGCTGTTTTTAATGAGTTATTTACTTTTGAGTTTTACCCATCGAGTACAATCTTTTTTAGGGGAGATAACAATGAAAAAGAAAGCACTTTTGTTAGCAGTAAGTTTTGCCGCTGTACTGGCTTTCGGAGCAAACAATGCCTTTGCTGATCAATTGGTTCCGGGCGCATACAGTCAGCAAGACCAAAGCGTAATGGGCGTTGGCCGGACCATGGTTGAAATTGGTGCACAACAACGGGCTTTGACGGATGCAGTTAACCGCGCTTCTCGCGCTCATACGTCCAGAAATACCGCCAGTGGAATCAACGTAGACCAGCAGTTCGGTTCCTCTCAGGTCGATCAATCTTGGAAGGCTGCCAAGACGATTGAAGAAGCCAACATGCAAACCGGTATCATCAAAGGCGATTGCCGTGGTGAAAATTCAGACGATGCTTACCGGAAGCAGATGAATCAAGATCGCAAAGGCTACATGAAGGAAACCCTGGTTCCGAATTCCATGTGTGGCGACTATCATCCGACCTTGAAGTAAGCTACACCGTTTTGGGACACATTGTCCTGGTAAAATTGATTAAAAAGCCGATAGAGTTTTTACTCTATCGGCTTTTTCTTTGGTCTTTCCCTGTATTTGTGATAAGAGGCCTCCCAGTTGTTTGCGCTGTTTTATCGTTGGGTCTATACCACGCCACACTCGCTCAGTCCTTTGAGACAATTTCTCTCAAGAAATACAAAATTCAGGCAAACAAAGTGGACAATCCGATAGACCTGTCCCGTCTCGCCCTCAATAAGACATTTCAGATCAACTCACCGGACTTTGTCCTGCAGTTCTTCTTTAGCGGACCGGATATTCTTGGAATTGTATTTAAACGCAATCTTAAAAAACCACTTTTCATGAGGTGGTGTTTCTTTCGAACCTGCGAAGAAAGCCCCTTTGATTACGTTTCTGTCATTGGACAAAGTAACAGCCCTCCGCTGGCGAATGGTTTTTTTGAAATCAAGCACCCGCCGGGGTTAAATTATCATTTCCAGGGACTTCACTTTTTTACCCGGAACTAGCTTGATGAAGCACGAAAAATCATTCAAAAGAACCAGCCCACACCCTACTCGCATCCAAATTTTGATATAATGAGCCAATTCCAAATACGCATTCGAGGATTCCATGCCTGACGACAGATTTATTGATAACGGAAATGACACCATCACCGATTCTGTTACAGGATTGACCTGGCTGAAAAAGGATACGCGGCAGATGCTGGGAAAATGGCGCAATCTTGAACAATGTCAGGATTTTGCCCAGCAATTAAATGAGGAAAACCATGCCGGATTCAACGACTGGCGGGTGTGCAAGCTCGAAGACATTAAAACCATCTTTGATAAAAATTTCTCATTGAAAGCCAAGGGCGGGGACATCATTCACATTCCCCCGGCATTTGAACCGGATTGCGCCGATGTAACCTGGACGGATACGGTCAATAAGGACCGGGCGATGATGTTCAATTTAATTAAAGGACGTTCCAACTGGATCAACAAGCTGGGCGAAGGCCCCTTCGCGGCAAGAATCGTCCGAGGCCCGGGCTAGGCCCGGAGCAATTTTCGCTGAAGCGTTAAAATACTATCAACGTATGGTTTTCGCATCCCAAGTTCTTAAAATTATCAGCGGCGATTCGCCGCCCCTGCTGGCTAAAGTAATTCAATGAGCGCACAATAACGCCTCAGCGAAATAGGGTCCAGCGTCACGCTGGCCGGTCAGGCGGCACTGCGTGATTGAATCACCAGCCAAATGGCCAGGAGCACCAAAACCCCTGCAAAAAATCGCTTAAAATTCTGTTCCGACATGCTCTGCAGAATAATAGGACCTACTTGCGCTCCGGCAATACCCCCGATAGCGATCATCAGTCCGGTCTTTAGATCGATATTTCCCAACCGGTAATGGGCCGCCACCGAGGACACCGCAATCAGAAACACCACAACAAAAGAAGTACCGACAGCCATTTGAGCTTTCTTACCGAGATAGAGCAGAACAGGAACCACCAGAAATCCACCGCCCAAACCAGACATGGAAGCCAGAATACCGATCACCAGCCCCATCAGGATCAAAATTATCCATTCCAATTGTCTACCCTCCTTCCACGTATTGTTCTTCGAGTTTATCAACCACAGCGGCGCCTATGGAGTCTCCCCAGACATTGATGGTGGTCCGGCACCGGTCTAAAAACCAGTCGATCGACAATAACATTCCTATGCCTTCCAGCGGCAATCCGACCGACTGCAGGACCATCACCATCGTGACCAATCCCGCCTCGGGTATACCGGCGGCCCCGATGGCGGCAAGGGTTGCAGTAACGAATATAATGATCTGTTCCGTAAAACCCAGTGGCATGCCGATCATTTGGGCAATGAAGATGGCCGCAATCGCCTCATACATGGCAGTGCCATCCATATTGACCGTGGCGCCAATGGGAAGGACAAAGAGAGACGCCCGCCGCGACACGCCATTATTTTCTTCAGCACACTCAATGGTCACCGGCAGGGTGGCGGAACTGCTGGCGGTCGAAAACGCCGTGGTCAGCGCGGCGCTCGCTCCCTTGAAATACCGCAGGGGGCTCCTCCGGGTGAAGAATATCAGAATGGCCGGAAGAACCACCAGCGCGTGAAATAACAACGCCGCGATTACGGTAAAGGCGAACTTGCCGATCCGCATCAACTCGGTCCAGAAGGCCTCTCCGCCGCCGGCGGCTCCCAGCTTGGAAGCGATAAGCGCAAAAATACCGACCGGCGCAAGGTACAAAACCAGATGAACCATTTTCATAATGGCTTCATTTACCGTATCGAAAAAACTGATGACATTTTTTCCCTTTTCACCCAGGGTGGTCAGCACCCCGCCGAACACCAGCGAAAAAATAATGATCGGCAGAATATCCATCTCCAGCATGGATTTAATCAGGTTGGGTGTGACAAAACTTTGAAAGATGTCGGTAATCCCCAGAGATTTTTTACCGGCAACATGCTCCGGAAGCTCGGCCACCATCTCAACGGATTTTCCGGGTTCCATAAGATTTACCATGCCGAGTCCGATGATCACTGAAAAGGCGGTGGTGATCATAAAATATAAAAGAGTGATCAACCCGGTTTTCCCCACCTTGGTGATATCCCCCAGCCCGGAAATCCCGACGATCAATGATGATACGATAAGGGGAATAACTAGCATTTTCAGGGCGTTTAAAAAAATTTCCCCAATCCAGTCCACCGCAGCCATCGCGGGGCCAAACCACCAGCCGCACAGGCCTCCGAGAAAAATACCCACTATTATAAAATAGAGAAGCCAGTTATTGTTTTTCATGAGGCGTTTCCCGTCTCTAGTGTCAGTAAATTAGTGGAAACCGTTTCCAGAAACTTTATAATAAGAGCGTCGCTCAACATATTTTCGTGCTACCCGCTGACGCCAATAACAGAACGGAGGTTTCCATGTCTAAAACCGTCGAAGTAATTTATCAGGGCACATCCTACACTTTACCCGTTATAAAGGGAACCTGCGGCGAAGAGGCGGTGGATATTTCCACACTCCGGAATACCACGGGGCTGATCACCTATGACCCCGGATTCGTCAGCACGGGTAGCTGTCAAAGCGAAATTACGTTCCTGGATGGAGAGAAGGGAATCCTGATGTACCGAGGCATCCCTATCGAACAACTGGCGGAACACAGCAATTTCATCGAAACAGCTTATTTGCTGATATATGGAAACCTTCCGAATCAACAGGAACTGGATTATTTTCAATACCATGTCACCCACCATTCCATGGTCCATGAGTCCATCAAAAACTTATATGATGGATTCCCCAATAATCCCCATCCCATGGCCGTATGCAGTGCGATTGTAGGTTCTCTAGCCACCTTTTATCAGGACCAGCTCAACCCCCAGAACGAACGCGAAATTGAAATCACCATTCACCGGCTTCTGGCGAAACTGCCCACTATCGCCGCATACAGCTATAAAAAATCCATTGGCCAGCCATTCCCCTACCCCAAAAACTCCCTGAGCTACACGGAAAACTTTTTGCATATGATGTTTTCCAATCCGTGTGAACAATATGAAGTGGATCCACTGGTGGCCAAGGCGCTGGACACTCTCCTCATCCTGCATGCAGACCACGAGCAGAATTGCTCCACCAGTACAGTTCGACTGGTCGGCAGTTCCCGCTGCAATTTATATTCTTCGGTATCGGCAGGCATTTATGCGCTCTGGGGACCGCTCCATGGAGGCGCCAATCAGGCGGTGATTGAAATGCTCCAAACAATCCAGGAAGCCGGCGGGAACGTGAAGCAGTTTGTAGAAAAAGCCAAGGATCCCAACGACTCCTTCCGTTTAATGGGTTTCGGCCACCGGGTATATAAAAACTTTGATCCCCGGTCCAAGATCATAAAAAAAATGGCGCATGAAATTTTTGGCAAACTGGGGGGCAACGATCCGTTATTGGATATTGCTCTGCAATTGGAGGAAATTGCCCTCAAGGATGATTATTTCATCTCTAAAAAATTATATCCCAACGTGGATTTTTATTCAGGATTGATTTACAAAGCCCTGAAAATTCCGATCAACATGTTCACGGTCATGTTCGCCATGGGACGACTTCCGGGGTGGATCGCTCATTGGATTGAATTGCAGAAAGATCAGGATTTTAAAATCGGCCGGCCACGGCAAATTTATCAGGGACCAAAGAGAACGGACTACACGCCTTTAAAGAAAAGGGGTTGATCCGGATTATACTGAGCGAAAAGGAATTTCGCAGAAGATGCTACGCAGGCTCGACAGTACACTTGAATGGGTAGTTTTCCAAGGCGGCCGCAGTATGAACCTGCTGAACCTTGAACTCAGCCCGTTCCAGAGGAAGAGTATCGACATGGGCCGCCCCGGCAAGATGGACTTCAAACATTAATTTTTCAGCGGTATTATAATCCTTGCCAAAGACTTTGACTAACATACGAATCACAAATTCCATCGTCGTCAAATTATCGTCCCACATGATGACTTTATATAATGGCAAATAAGCCGTTTTCTGGCGAGTTTCCGCGTCGAAAACCTCTCCGGGAGCCGGAGCTTCAATGTCTATATCTGGTAAGGTTTCGGTGGTCATAATCTAAGTCTATAGAAATAAAAGGTTAAATCCATCAAAAGTGACAGGTTTCACTCGCCAAATGTTAAAATATTAGACGTTTTTTTTCAATCAATTTTTACGGAAACCCAGGAAGTATCCTAACGCGAATGAAATACGTTAAGCATTTGATATTATTAGCATTAACTAATATTCTCCTGTGGAATAGCTTGTCCCCCATCCTGGCGGAAAGCTCAAAACCCCCAAAATCATCTTCGATCATCAATTCCCGGGGAGAATATGGTTCGTTTTCTCCAAGAGGGGATATCCGGCGCTTCTCCGGTGAAACGCTGACGTATGACATTGATTTCCTGTTTTTCAATAAGGCGGCCACCGCACAGGTCCGCTTTTATGAAAACCAGGGAAAATATTTTGCCACTCTATCGGCAGAAACCAAAGGAATGGTCGGATTTTTTACCGATTACCGTAAACATTTTTACAAAGCTTCGTTCGATATTGTCGATCAAGGCCAAAGGGTCCGTACCCGTAAATTCGAACGGAAAGTCATTAATGGGGAAGAAGAAGAAAGGACCGAACACTTTCTGGACTATCCTACGAATACTCATTTCTGGTTTCTGTTCCGGGAAGGGGAGTTACAGGAACGTCACCTGGATCCGATTCCGGAAGGTGTGGTTTTTGACGATATACTGGCATTTTTCTACAATTTCAGAAATGGTGTTTACGGCGATCTCAAAAAGGGAACCACCTACAAAATTGACACGGTTCCCGATAAAAGCATGACCAGCATCACCACCTACATCAATACGGAAGAGGAACAGGAAAAGTTCCGCCTCAAGGAAAGAAGAACAAAAAATGATGAAATGTTACTGAAGGTTCTCATCCCAAAAGATGTATTCAATACTCAATCCGGCGAATTGGTCTTTTGGGCTTCCAACCACTATATTCCCCTTGAAACGGAGATCAAGGGTTACGTCCTTCTGGGAGATTTACACGGAAAACTGGTCAACGGGGTGGCTGGGTCTATTCAATAACGCCATCCGGATCATTCTAACTCAGAACCCAAATACCTCCCCTTCCCTTTAAACGTCCCAGGTCGGCATGGGCGGGTCGTGCCAGATATTAACCTCGGTTGCCTCATCCAGCTTCACCTCACCAAATGACACGGAATAAGGCGGCGTGTGCTCACAATCATAATTCACTTTCATTTTCCTGATATCCCATTGACCGGACTCCGGCCCCACCAGCGTCAAGGAATGGGCGAAACTGCGTATTTCGAATCCGCCGGAGAAGGTTTCCCCCGGCCCCACTCCCCCCTGGGTATCATCCAGAGGCAGTTTATGGTTATTGATGGTGAAATGAACCGGAAGTTCGGTGCCTGTTTCTCCGGTTTCAATTTCTACGGTAAATCGGTTCAGCTTAGGCATAGTCTCCTCTAACGGTAATAGGGATTTGCACCGGCGGTATGGTCGGTTTCATCATAAATCGCGCCGATATAGGGCACTGCCTTACGGAATGCGTTATGGATGCCCTGCTTGAGCGTCATATCCGCCGCACTGCATCCCTGGCATCCTCCGCCCATTTGAATGGTCACAGTATTTCCCATCACCGCAGTCAGCGTAATTTTTCCTCCATGGCCGGCCACTCCGGGGTTGACCTCGGTATCGATCACTTTCTGAATATCTTCCCGCACCACTTCTTCGGAGGGGATTTTTGCCGTCACATCTTTTGAAATCAGTTCCGTCCCTCCTTCCAGGATTTTGCGTAGCGCTTCTCCAACTTCCCTCGCCAAAGCTTCCCAATCGGATAGCCCTTTAGCTCCGGTTTTGGTGACTATGGCAGTGGACTCATGGATCAATAAGGTTTCGACCGAATCAACGCTGAAAACCGATTCGGCCAAAGGCGATCCCGCAGCCTCCTCAAAATTGGAAAACAACCAGGAATGCCCTTCGAACAAAGGACGGTTCACCATGAACTTACACTGTTCGTAATCCCGCGAGGGTTCGGCCTTAATCAGGATTTGCCCGGAGGAGTCCTTCTCCTCGGCCTGGCCCACGATCACCGGCGCCTGAATCACCCTGCGCTGAACGGGGGGCTGTTCGGCAAAAGGACCAGGAGAACCCGACGACTCTTTAACTTCAGCCGTCGCCTCCTCCCCTGCATTCTTTGGTGAAGTGGACCCCGAAAACATTTGCGATAATTTCTTCAGAACGGACATATATAAAAACTCCTTGAATACCGGATGCGATCACCCGGTCACGATTTTAATTGCTGGAGAGATCGTACCCCACAAAGCACCTCCCTAAAAGACCGGAGTGCACTAAGCGATAACTCCCTCACACCAAAATCAAGAATTAACATTAATATTTACAACTTAAATATATATTTATAAAGGATTAAATTAAAATGAATTTCTGTAATTCAGGAAGAGAGTTTACAGAGCTCCCAACACGGCAAAGGAAATATTTTCAAAGCCGGTTATAAACGAAATGCATCCGCAACAAGTTCAATTTCCCAGTTTTTGGGCTGATCGGGATTCCCCTTGATCCCCACCACATCGAACCGGCAATCGCGGTTTTGGATCCGGTGCTGGGTCATAAACCCCTTGGCAACCTGGCCGATTTTTCTCTGCTTGTGAGGCGTCACCGCTTCCAGCGGTTCGCCGTACTCCGCATCGGTCCGGGATTTCACCTCCACGAATACCAGAATTTGATCCTTCTCCGCGACAATATCGATCTCCCCGGATTTATTACGGTAATTTTTCTCGATGATCCGGTATCCCTGTTTCTTGAGAAACTTGACCGCCGCCTTCTCACCCTCTTTTCCGAAATGTAAACGTTCCTGGGTCACGGTTCTCCTCCCGGATTGCGCAACTGTTTCCTGCCTGCTATGCTTTGGGCCATGATACTTGGCCTGGAAGACATCTTCGGCGGAACCTCCATACTGTCCTTCCTGATATGGCTGGGCTTCACCGGATTATTTTATCTGGTGTGCTACCTGGCCGCACTCAACACCTTCGACCATATCACCAAAAACAGCCTGATCAAAATCCCCTTGATGGTTGCCATCGCACCGGTCGCGGCATTCCTGATGTCTATCTTCAATTACAACCCGTTGATGCTCTTTCTTCTGATGATGATCTCCAACTATTTCCGGGTCAAAAATCTGGGTGGCCCGGACGACCAGCGGTTTAAAGGTCTCGCGCTCAACCGGCCTCTGTTCTACACCGCCAGCTACCTGTATATCATCGCGCTCTATGGCTTCTCCGCCTGGCTTCAAAGTCCGGTTGAAGTGGGCGATCTCACCCTTCCCCTCTGGAAAACCTGGTTTCCGGACATCCATGAAAATTGATACCGCCTGTCACCGCGTCATCCTGGGAAACCACATGCCGGTATTATTCCGGTAGGCCACATACTCCTCGCCAAACTGCTCCCTAAGAGCTTTTTCCTCGTGATAAATCCGGTACTGGAACCCGAACCAGGCAGAGGCCAATCCCAGCCCTCCTGCCAGCCAGTGGTGAGTGGTCAACGCGTATGACAGAATGACGATCATCATTGCGGTGTACGAGGGATGCCGTATCCATGCGTACAGCTTTTCCGTCCGCAGGGTCTGTTGCTCGCGAAAAACGATATCGAATTTAAAGGCCTGTGAGCCCAACTGATAGACCGCCATCACCCGCATAATCGAACCTGCAACGAATACGACCATAATGATCGCGAGCTCCAGTTTTCCCATTGGGATATTGCTCATCCGGGACAAATAGGATAATCCTATCAGGGCGACAGCAATGGGCAGTGTATGCCCCAGCAATTGTTTGATATGCGCCCGATCGAAGCTGGCATCCGCCGGCCTTACCGTGATCACAAAAATCACAAGTTCTATGGTTCCGAACACCATATTGTGGACCGACTGCACCACAAATCGGGGACCGATAACCGGCTCCCATCCGAAAGGAATCAAGGGTAGCAGGTAAATCATACCCACCATGATGATATTGAAGTTATAGTTCAGGCGCAATGCCACGGCAAACACGGCCAGATAGATCAAAAAGTTGGACGCGATCCACCAATAGGCCCATTGCTCGGCTATCCATGCTTGATCCATTCCCACACTATCCTTTCCAGCGTCCTGCCTTTACGGGTATTCCGAGGTTAAGGCATTGAAATTAAAGCCAGATACTGTATTATGAATGCACTTTAGGTTTTAGTATTGCTGAGACCATGGAAAATATAACCTAAAACCGTATTATTGTGTTTTTTGAAATGTTTTTGTTATATGATTGACTAATTGTAATCAATACTTAGAGCAGCTGGGCCCTTTGTAAAATAGAGGTTTTCCGGTTCTCTGGACACCTTGGAATCGAATCGCCGGTTGACGACAGCACCAGCTTTCAGCCGCGATTTATTAAATTAAAGCAGGTTTATCATGGATTTGGAAACCTTAAACCTCCCCCCGGAGGTCAAGCAGGAAATAGAAGACTTCGCCGCAGAGGTGGAAAGACTTGAAAAAGGCGAAGTGGGTGAAGAGGATTTCAAGCGATTCCGCTTGCAACAGGGTATTTACGGTCAGAGACAGGCGGACGTGCAAATGGTCCGCACCAAACTGCCCTTCGGCCGCATCACTTCGGACCAACTCAATTGTCTGGCGGCATTCGGCGATAATTATTCCAATAGCATTCTGCACGTCACCACGCGTCAGGATATCCAGTTTCATTATGTCAAAATCCAGGATGTTCCCCAGGGGCTTCAGGATCTCGCGGAGCATGGCCTGACCACCCGTGAAGCCTGCGGCAACACCGTCCGCAACGTGACCGCCTGTCATAAGGCCGGAACCTGCAAAGAAGAAAAATTCGATGTCACCCCTTATGCGGGTGCCGTATCCAAATATCTGCTCAGACATCCACTGACCCAAAACCTGGCACGGAAATTCAAAATCAGCCTAGGCGGATGTAAGGGCTGTGGTCTGGGTCCGATCCACGACATCGGTATGAACGCCGAGATCAAGGACGGTATTCGTGGTTTCAAAATGATCATCGGCGGCGGATTGGGTTCTTTTCCGCACGAAGCGAAACTCTTTTCAGAATTCGTTCCGGCAGATGACATGCTCCGTACCTGTGAAGCCATCGTTCGTGTGTTTGCTGAGCACGGAGATAAACGCAATCGCAATAAAGCCCGCTTTAAATATGTCGTGGACCGGTTGGGAATCGAAAAAGTCCGTGAACTGGTACAGGAACAATTCGAAAACTTGAAAGACACCAGTTTTCCTGCCATTGAAATTCCGGAAGACACTATTCCAGGTATTGCGGAGTTTTCATCCAACGGGAGCCTGGAATCCAATACCGGTTTCGCCCAGTGGAAGGCCCGCAATGCTTATGAGCAAAGACAAAGCGGGTTTTATAATGTGCATATCAAATTGCAGTTGGGCGATTTCACCAGTGATCAGGCACGCGCCATCGCAAAGATTGCTTCCGACTATGCCGCCGGTATTATCGTGTGTACCGTATTTCAGAACGTCATGATTCCGTGGGTGAAGCCGGAAGCGTTCGGTCCGGTGTATAACGCCCTCGAAAAAATCGGACTGCACAAGGCCGGCACCGAAGAGTTAAAAGACATGACGAGTTGCCCCGGCTCCGAGACCTGTAACCTGGGCATCACACACTCGCGTGGACTTATCAATAAACTGACCGAGGACGTGGAAAACGAAAAGACCGACTCGACCGAACTGGACCACATCACCATCAAAGCCAGCGGTTGTCCCAATTCCTGCGGTCAGCATCACATCGCGTCCATCGGCTTTGCCGGTTCTGCGAAAAAAGTGAACGGCATACTCGCGCCCCATTACGAAATGATGATGGGCGGCAGGATAACCGAAGACGGGGCGGTATTCGGCACCAATGTCATGAAACTGCCGGCGAAAAACATTCCCAACGCGGTACGCAGAACCATTGATGCTTACAAGAAAGATAAAAATAACGATGAGTCCTTCATCCAGTTCTTTGACCGTGTCGGGAAAGGTTACTTTTCCAACCTGCTGATTGACCTTAAGGAACTGCCGGATATTCAAGCCTCTCCACATTCCTATATCGATTACCACGCGGACAAAGCGTTCTCACTGGACGACCGCGGACAGGGAGAATGCGCCGGTGCCGTAACGGATATGATTTCCGATCACCTGTCCGAAGCCGAGCGGGCTCTGTTTCAATGCACTCGTGCCTTCGAGAAAAAAGAATTCGCCGAGGCGGTCCGTCTGGCCCAGCGATCCATCACCTCCTCTGCCCGCGCTTTACTGGTAACCGAAGGGATGGACTTTACCGATAATGTGGAAACGCTGACCAAATTTGAATCGCTGATCGTGGAAACCGGTATCGTTTCCGAAAATCATGCCGGCGTCACTGAGCGCTATCAGGAAGATCCAAAGAAGGCCGACAGCGCCAAAGCGAAAGCCATGCTTGACGAGTCGCAGGCGCTGGTGGATGAGTGCCGCAAGGCCAACGATAAAATGCAGTCGGACAAGTCACTTCGCATACGGGTTGGCTCCACGGGCAGTATTGCCGAAGAACCGTCCGGCAATGGCAGTACCGGTACGGCGGCGGCCAACCAATCCATCGATCTACTGGGAGTCAAGTGCCCTTTCAATTATGTCAAAACAAAACTCAAGCTGGAGACCATGCAGTCCGGCCAGCGGCTTGAGGTTCTTCTGGACGACGGCGAACCTGCCATCAACGTTCCCCGAAGCGTCCAGAATGACGGGCATAAACTACTGTCTCATGTTGAAGAGAACGGCCATCATAAAATTGTCATTGAAAAAGCCTAACAAAGGTTCCCGGCGGAATGCTTAACAGCATGACCGGCTACGGCCGGTCGGAAAAACAAAATGGAGTGTTCGCCTGCAAGGCGGAGGTCCGTTCTGTCAACAACCGCTTTATCGAAATCAACACCCGCCTTCCGAAGTTTCTGTCCGCATTGGAACTGCCCATCAAAAAACTCATCAAGTCCAGATGCGCCCGTGGGTCGTTTGACCTGTTCCTCATCCTCGAAAAAAATGACGACTCCGGTGGCGATCTCGAAATCAAACCTAACCTGGGGCTTGCCACACAATATTTCGACGCCTTCCAGCAGATCAAAAACGAATTGGGATTGGCAGGCGATATACAGATCGACGCTCTGCTTGGCATGAAGGACATCATTAAAACAGAGCCCCTGACCCTCGACGAGTCGCAGGAAAAAATGGTCCTCGAGACGGTTGAAGAAGCTTTGACAGCCTTGATAGAGATGCGGCGGGAAGAAGGCAATAACCTTCAAAAAGACCTGGCCGAGCGTTTGCAGGGGATTCACCAATTGACACGGATCATCCACGAGCGTCAACCCTTGGTGCTTGAAGAATACCGTAACCGACTGAACGAAAAAATTAAGACCTTGACCGAGGGCATGGAATTGGACGAAAACCGTATGGCACAGGAAACCGCCCTGCTGGCCGACCGGTGCGATATATCCGAAGAAATCACCCGGCTGGGAAGTCATTTAGAACAATTCAGCGACCTGCTTAAAAAACCAGGCCCCATTGGCCGGAAGATGGAATTCATCACCCAGGAAATCAACCGGGAAACCAATACCATAGGATCCAAGTCAGCGGACTTTCAAATTTCGCAGAATGTCATCGAAATCAAAAGTCTTCTGGAAAAGATCAGGGAACAACTGGCGAATATCGAATAAACAGTCCCTTAACAGGGCTCACCGCACCCCTATCGTCCGCCCATGACTCAAAAAGGATTACCCCTTATATTTTCCGCCCCCTCCGGAACCGGCAAAACAACCCTGCGTGAAAAATTGAAGCAGGAACTACCTGACATTGAGTTTTCCGTATCACACACCACCCGCCCGCCGCGCGCAAACGAAAAGGATGGAGTGGATTATTATTTCATTTCCAAAGAAGCGTTTCTTAATATGATCGACTGCGACGAATTTCTCGAATGGGCCCAAATTCACGATCACTATTATGGAACTTCCCGCACCACCACCGAAAAAATACTGGAAATGGGAAAAGATTTGATCCTGGAGCTGGATGTTCAGGGTGTGGAATCTCTACGCGCTCTAAAATACCAGGGAGTATACATATTTATTTTACCGCCCTCGATGCAGGAACTGGAAAAACGGCTGACCGGTCGAGGCACAGAATCTGGCGAACAGGTCAAAAAGCGTCTGAGGGTCGGTGAACAGGAAATATCCAAAAGCCATCTTTACGACTACAGAGTGACCAACACAAATATCGATGAAACTGTGGACACCATTCTGGCCATTATTCGTGCGGAAAAAAACCGGGTCGACCGTTATCATACCGATTGTCCTGAAATCCGGAAACTCATCGAATCGGAGCCTTCGTAATCATGTCCAAAGTCGATTTAATCCAATTGGTGAAAGAGAAAGTTCAGTCGCTAAAGGCCTACCATGTTGAAAATGTCGATTGCGAAATCAAGCTCCATGCCAATGAAAATTCATTTCCGCCTCCTCCGGAAATTCTGAAACAATTTGAGGAAGCCTTTAAATCCACCGAATTGAACCGCTACCCCGACCCCGACTGCAGCGCGTTGAAACAAACCCTGTCCCGGAGACTGAATGTTACGCCGGAGAATCTGGCCATCGGCAATGGCTCGGACGAACTGATACAGATACTCCTGCAGATATTCTGCGACCCCGGCGAAATCGTCGGCTTCCCCGATCCCACATTTGCCATGTACGCCATCATCGCACAGGGAATGGGGTTGAAGTCGCAAACTCATCCGCTGGATGAGCAATGGGATTTCAAAGCGGAACCTTTTCTCGAAACCTTAAACACCAGTCAGGCCAAAATCGCCTTTATCAGTTATCCCAACAATCCAACAGGGAATTGTTTTTCCGCCGGTGAAGTTCAAAAGGTCATCGAAAATTTTTCCGGAATCGTGGTTCTGGACGAGGCATACCATGACTTTGCCCGCAAAAGTTTTATTTCCGAATTGCCCCGGCATAACAATCTGATCATTCTGAGGAGTTTATCCAAAATCGGCCTTGCGGCCCTGCGTGTGGGTTATGCTGTGGCGGATCCTCTTATTATCAATCAGATTGACAAAATAAGGCTCCCCTACAACTCCAACACGCTTTCGCAAGTCCTAACGGAGCGACTACTGAACCACTTCGAACCGGTACAAAAGCAGTTGGACGCCCTGCTCCAGGAACGGGACCGGATGATTCTTGAGCTTTCTAAATTCGGATCCCTGACTGTCTTTCCCTCGGACGCCAATTTTGTGCTCTTCAGAGTGGAAAAGGATGCCAGTGCCGTATTTAGACAATTAATGGACCGCGGAATTCTGGTTCGCGATTTAAGCCGTCACCCCCGCCTCAAAAACTGCCTTCGAGTCACCATAGGAACACCGGAGGAAAATCAGTCGTTTTTGGAGCAAATTGCGAATATAATCAAATAATTATGGAATTTTTATCCGTTTTCTGATCTCCTAATATCATGGCCAATTCAACGGGAAAATCCTGGGTACAGCGGCTTCGGGCCAAGCTGATATTTTTGTTTGTTGGGGTTCTTTTCACCGGTGCCGTCTTTATCTTCCTAATGTACCAATACGGCAATACCCCGGCCGGATCGAATTCCGAAGATATGATTGTTGAAATCTCTCCGGGCCTTACCTTGAAGCAAGTCTCTAATACCCTGGCCGATAAAAAATTATTGAGTAAACCCAGCACCTTTGTCCTGTACACCTACCTGCAGGGAAAACAGAATAAAATAAAAGCGGGTGAATATCTGCTTTCACCATCCATGCCCCCCTGGAAGATTCTGGAAGCGCTGACCAGCGGCACCGCCGTTTTGTATTCAGTTACTATTCCGGAAGGCTACCGGATTTCGGAAATCGCGGATTTGCTCGAGAAAAACAAACTGGTGGATAAACAGGAATTTTTAATGGAAACGCGGAACCGGGATTTGCTGGACTCGCTGGATATTCCTACCGACAGCCTTGAGGGATATTTATACCCGGATACCTACCAATTTTCGAAATCGTCAGGAGCCCGCCAAATCGTCAAAACCTTGTTTGACACTTTTAAAGAAAAAGTCCATATCTCTGAGCGAATGCAACAGGCGAATTCCTTAAAGCTCACCTTTCACGAAATTGTAACTCTGGCGTCCCTGATCGAAAAGGAAACCGGTTTGGGATCGGAGCGAAAGCTGATTTCCTCTGTGTTTCACAATCGGCTGATGAAAAAAATGCGCCTGCAAACCGATCCGACGGTGATTTATGCCATGGCCGATTTTGACGGCAATATCCGTAAAAAGGACTTGTCCATTGATTCTCCCTATAACACCTATAAACATTTCGGCCTTCCCCCCGGCCCAATTGCCAGTCCCGGAATAGAATCTATTGAGGCCGCGTTGCAGCCGGAAAAATCAGACTTCCTCTATTTCGTTTCCCGCAAAAATGGCAGCCATCAGTTTTCCACCAATTACAAAGACCACACCCGCGCCGTTCAGAAATATCAGTTAAACCACCGCGCGAACGGATAATTTTTCTGTTTATTTACAATAGTATAGGCGTCATTCCTTAATCTAGCAGGCCAACTCCTGCTCGTCTTACCAGACCATAATTTTTCACTCATAAGCTTGTTTTTTGACCACCTTTTGTCGATAAGCAGTCATTAAAACCTCTTGCGGAAACCCATGAAATTAAAAGCAACGTTCACACTTCTGCTGATTCTTATCTGTCACCAGCCGGTACCCGCTAAAGCCGATTTCTTGAGAATCGACGAATACAAAGCCGCTCTCCAGGCAGATCCCAGGGACCATATTGCTCACTATGGTCTGGGCCGGGCTTATAGGCAAATGGGTTTGTATGAAGACGCTATTAAAGAATTCGAGGCAGTCCTGAATCTGGAGCCTCTATTTCCCGCCGCATATTTTGAAATCGGGGAATGCCACAAGTCCTTAAAACATTTCGAAAAAGCGACGAATTCTTATTTGGATGCCATCCGAATGGACCCCAACTACCCGGAAGCCCAGTATGCGCTGGGGGACACTTACCGTATTACAGGGAACTACACACCCGCCATTGATCATCTCCAAAATGCCATTCGCATGAGCCCGAATCTCAGCGAGCCCTACTTCGCCCTGGGAAAAACCTATTCCGCCCAGGGCCAGCACAAGCGCGCTATTCGGGAATACAATAAAGCTTTGAATTTAAACCCTTTACAGCCGGAATGGCTGTACGCGCTGGGGTGGAGTTACGAATCCCGCAAAAAATACCCACAGGCCCTTCAGGAATACCGCCAGGCCCTGAATCTCGACGCCAATTTCTATCGGGCCTACTCCGGGATCGGAAGAGTTTATTTCAAACAGGGAAACCCCCAAAAAGCGCTAGGATTCCTGAAGGATGCCTTGCTGGTCTACCCCAAAGACGATGCCGCTCTAGACTATCTGGGACGCGCCTATTTCGCGCTTGGCCAGCACGAAAAGGCTCTCCATCACCTCGAGCAATTGATCCGCATCCGTCCGGATAATCCCGAGTCACACTTCCAGTTGGGGCTGGCCTATTTGAAACGCAAAAACTATTCCAAAGCCAACCAGTCCTTTAAAGACGCGGTCCGGCTGGATGGCCGTCATAAACAGGCTCACCTCCAATTGGCCCAATCCTATGAACAGCTGAATGACCTGGAGCACGCCGTTGGGGAATACCAGCAGGTTGTACAAATTGATCCCAAATATTCTTTGGCTTATTACCGGCTGGGAGAAATTCATATCCGGCTGGACCAGTATGATCAGGCCGCCAGAGCTTATGAAGCAGTCCTTCGTATTCAACCTGCAAACAAGGACGCCCAGGAAAAGTTGGCCATCGCTTATGTTCATACCGGGAAGTATAAAGAAGCGGCCCTGGGCTTTCAGAAAACGTTGAAGGACAAACCCAAATCAGCGGAACTCTGGTTTCAACTGGGTAAATCCTACTATTTGCTGGAGCAATACCATGAGGCAATTCCGGCACTGAGTGAATCCTTGCGGTTGAATGCCAATATCGCCTGGGCTAATTTCTATCTGGCGGAGTCTTTCCTTAAAACCGGCAATCACAAGCAGGCAGTCCCTCCATATCGTAAAGCCCTGGCCCTTAATCCGGAGCTCAAAGAGGCTGAACTGGGACTGGGGATGGCCTACACACAACTCCATCAGCCGAAACACGCCTTGTTTTATTTAAAGAAGGTGATTGAACGAGACAGCAATAATTCCGACCTGTATTTGCTGATGGCGGAAAACTATTTAAGGCTCGGCAGGCACCAGGAGGCCATTGCTCCTTATAAGCAGGCTCTGGAGGTGGACCCGGGAAATCAAAAGATATGGCTGCATCTGGGTACCATTTACCTCAAATTAAGACGTTACGATGATGCCATAGCGACTTACCACAAGGTTCTTCAACTGTCCCCCGACAATCCGGATATATATTACGAATTAGGTAAAATCAACACTACCGTAGGGCGTCACGAAACAGCACTCAATTCCTACATCAAAGCCATCCAGCTCCGGCCCAATTTCTTGAAAGCGCGCTTCCGCCTGGGGTTGTTGCTGGAGTTAATGGGACGTCGCAGGGAAGCGATCCCAATTTTTCAGTCTGCCTTGAAGATTCCTCACAAGGGAGACCGAGTATATCTCAGCCTGGCCTGGGCTCTCGTCGAAGAAAAACGCTATTACGAAGCAGTGGATGTATTAAACCGGGCCATCACCATCAACCCCAAAAACCCGGAAACCCACTACGCGCTGGGAAGGTCTTACCAGGGGTTGAGTAGATTTCCACAAGCTGTTCAGTATTACCAGGAAACCCTTCGCCTCGATCCCGGCCATTCGGGTGCCCGGTTCAAACTGCGCCGGGTACAGGAGAAAACAGGAGACGCCCCTCCCCTACCGGCTTCCACGACACCGTCTTCCGTGCCCGTGCCAATACTTGATGATTAAGCCCTTGGGGAACTTTTCCCTTCTGCCGGTAACGCACTGATTTTTTACAACCTCCCGTTGCTCTAGATAAAGCATAGACCGATTTCAGAATACCCGGCCTCTCCCCCTGAATCGATCGTGAGCCCTCTCTAACCCCCACCTTGAAACCTCTTCAATTATTTATGCTTACTCCTATCAATCATTCAGAAGCCAACCCTTTTTTTGCTCATATTCCTTTCACTATATTTAAGTTGACAGTCGCCGGACCCCCCCTATATACTTCGGATTTCGTTTTGGATTTGATATAGTTAGACCTTGAATATCCTTGTAAAATTGGGAGTCTTAGCAAACTCTCAATTCCCGACAATCACTAAATTGGAATCTTTTCATGGATACTCCAGATAGCGAAAATAAAGCTGAAGAAACGGCTACAGAAGCCACTCCGGAAGAGAAAAAGATCTGCATGGAGACCGTTAACCGGATTCTAGACAGCTTTCCCAGCCGGACCCGGCGTTACCTGATTCCCATGATGTCGAAGATTCAGGCGGAATTCCGTTATCTGCCCGAGGACATCATCAAATTTTTAATGAAGGAATTGAAAATCACACGCGCAGAAATTTATGGAGTGATTTCTTTTTATCATCAGTTCCGGGTCACAGAGCCGGGAAAATATATATACAAGTTATGTTATGGTACCGCCTGCTTCGTGAAAGGGGCGACCATTATTGCTGATAAGTTGAAGGAAAAATACCATATCGGGCAGGGAGATACGGATCCCTCCAAATTGTTCACATTGGAGTTTGCCTCCTGTCTGGGAAACTGCGGCGCCGCCCCAATGGCGATTATTGGGGACGACACGCATGGCAACATTGATCCGGAAAAGACCATCGAAATCTGCAATACCTACACCCTTTAATTTGAAATGAAAATTAGGAGCCCATATCGGTTATGAGCACCGTTGTCAAAAAATCGATCAATTTCACTCTGAATGGAGAACCCGTCACCGCTCCCGAAGGTACGGTGATTCTGGATGCCGCCAAGCAAAAGGGCGTCTTTATAACCAATCTGTGTTCCAACCCGAAACTGAAACCCTTCGCCGCCTGCCGTACCTGCATGGTGGAGACGGTAGTTGACGGCAAAAAGGAACTGGTATATTCCTGCACCCATCCCGTTGCAGAAGGAATGGAAGTAACGACCAATACGGAAGAAACCGACCGCTATAACAAGGCATGTCTGGAGATGCTGTTGGTGGAACATCCGCTGGACTGCCCGATTTGCGACAAATCCGGGGTCTGTCCTCTGCAGGATAATACGGATGCTTTAAGTCTGTATAACGGACGCTTTGAAATCCAGCGGCGCAATGAACCCAGCATCAAAACTAATCCTCTCATCGAGTTTTATCTCAACCGATGCATCATGTGTGGCATGTGCGTCCGGATCTGCGACGAAATTCAGGGTGTACAGGCGCTGGATTATCATAAGCGCGGATACAAAATAAAAATCGGAACAGCCAATGAAGAACCATTGGACTGTGAATTCTGCGGGCAATGCATCACGGTTTGCCCCACCGGGGCGTTGATGGACCTGTCTTCCGAAGCCCGCGGCCTCGCCGCAATGTTCACTAATACAGAGACCACCTGTAATTTCTGTTCTTGGGGCTGTACCATCAAACTGGAAACCAAAAAGGGTAAATTGATCCGAATAGAAGGCGATGAAACATTAGGCGTGGGCATCAATGAAGGCAACCTGTGCGCCAAAGGCCGATTCGGGCATGGAATGGTTCAGAATAAAAAGCGCCTTCAAACTCCCATGATGAATGTCGGGGGAGAATTCAAGGAAATCAGCTGGGATGAGGCCATCCAGACCATTGCCGAGCGCATCACGACCACGGTTAACCGTAGCGGACCCGAAAGTGTCGCGGCCGTCGGCGGAGAAACGCTGACCAATGAAGAAAACTATCTTCTTCAAAAATTGTTCCGAGGCGTGATTGGCTCCAACCAGGTAACAAACCTGAACCATGTGCGCGCACCCTATATCAACGCCTTTCAGCAGAAATGCATTGAGGGCGGTATCGTTTCCAAACCTATCACCGAATTGGCGGAAGCAGATGTGGTTTTGATGTTCAATACGGATGTTCCATCGGAATACCCCGTGGCCGGCAACTCCATCCGCAAGGGAGCCATTTATACCGGCACGGATATATTGATCGCCAATCCCAGAAATGTCGAATTCAAACATGAGTCCCGTACGGAAGTACGAATGACCTACAAACCGGAAACGGATGCCGCGATTGCCAACCGCATCAGTAAAATTCTGATCGACAACAATCTTATCGATACTGCAAAAACCAAAGAAGCCATTCCCAATTACGATGACTTTGTCAGTTCCCTGGAGAAATTCACGGGATCTTATACAGAGGAATTCACCGGCGTAAGGGATGCCGAACTGACGCGTGCGGCTGAGAGGCTGGGACGTAACGCTGACCGGTTTATTCTTATTGGTAACGATATTATTGATACCGGCCAGGGTGAGGCGATCCTTAATGCCCTTTTGAATCTCAGCTTACTTCTCCACCATGGCGGAGAAGGCAGTGTCAGCATCTATCCGCCGAGAGAGCATTGCAATTCACAGGGGGTCAACGACATGGGAATGGTTCCGGATTATCTTCCCGGCTACCGTCCCCTGAATGATGCCAAGGCCATATCCAGACTTTCTTCTTCATGGGGAACCGGCAAACTGGATAAACTGCTCCAGAAAGATATGGTTGCCGATCTTTGGAAAAACTGTTCGCAAGGGGCCATAAAACTGCTTTTAATCGCAGGAGAAAACCCCTGCCATTCCAGCAACCGGCCATCAACAGTAAAGGAAGCGCTCCGAACAGTTCCCTTCCTGGTTGTTCAGGATATGTATATGACGGAAACGGCGAGCCTGGCGGATATTGTTTTACCGACTTGCTCTTATGCCGAGAAGGAAGGTACCTTTACCAATATGTCGCGCCACGTTCAACGGGTTGCATCAGCAGTGCTTCCAGAGGGCGAGTCCAGACCGGATTTCGAAATTTTTCATGACCTGGCTCAGGCTCTTGATAAACCTTTTACGCACTCCTCTCCCTCGGAAGTCCAAAAAGAAATAGAGAAAATGGCTCCCTGCTATCAGGGCACTTTCCCCGGTAAAAAATCAGTTCAGTGGACACCGGAGGAATCAGGACATAAACCTGAATTTGCCCCCACAATTGAGACCACTATTGAAGATTCTCCGCAGGGTTACCCGATGAAGCTTATCAGCAATAATCACATGTTCCATATCGGAAGCTATACCCATTACGCCAAAGCTCTCGTTGATATCGGCCCCAGTTGCGTTGCCGAAATCAGTCCTGAGGATTCCGAAGCCATGGACATCAAATCCGGCGACCTGATACGAATCAAGTCAGAAATGGGTTTTCTGGATATCCCGGTAGCGGTTACCGACCGCACTACTCCGGGATTGGTGTATGTACCCAAAAACTGGGTGGATGTGCCGGTAAACAAACTGAGAAACGGGGATCGGGGACTGATTCCGGTCCGCATTAACAAACAGGGTTAAATCTTCCGGGGCCGAAAAACCCTGAATATAACCCACTGTGAAACACGAGCGAAATTATGTCTGATCTGAAACAGGATTTACATACCGAGCATCTGGTCCTGAACATGGGTCCTTCCCATCCGGCTACACATGGAACGGTCAAGTTTCTGCTGACCCTGGATGGTGAAACGGTGGTGGACTGCTCCATCGAAGTCGGATACCTGCATCGCGGTTTCGAGAAAATGTGTGAAAGCGTGACATGGACCAACGTGTTTCCCTACACAGACCGTCTGAATTACTGCTCGGCCATCATGAACAATGTCGGTTACGCCCTGGCGGTGGAAAAACTGCTCGGGATCGAATGTACCGACCGGTGCCAGTACATTCGCGTGGTGATGAACGAACTGTCGCGAATTGCAGATCATTACACCAACATTGCCGCGGCGGCGCTTGAACTGGGAGCTCTAACAGCATTCATCTATTTCGTAGAAACCCGGGAGATCGTTTGGGATTTCCTGGAAATGGTTTGCGGCGCTCGCCTCACATCTAACTATGTCCGCATCGGCGGACTGATGTGCGACCTGCCCCCGGACTTTGATGAGAAACTACAGGCGGTTTATCCGAAACTGGACAGTCTATACGATGACGTCGATAAACTACTGACCAAGAACCGTATTTTTCTAGACCGTATGCGGGATACCGGAACCATTTCCAAGGAAAACGCAATTTCTTTCGGTTTCACCGGCCCCTGCCTCAGAGCCTGCGGCGTCAATTACGATGTACGCAAAGCTCAACCTTATATGCATTACGACCGCTTCGATTTCGATATTCCATTGGGCACGGTGGGCGACAATTTTGACCGGTATCTTGTTCGCATGGAAGAAATCAAACAAAGCTTCAAGATTATCAAGCAGGCCATGAAAGAGATGCCTGACGGTCCCATCAATGTGGATAACCCCTATATGCGGCAACCCTCCAAACAGGATACCTATTCAAAAATGGAGGAAATGATCGCTCATTTCAAAATGACCATCGAAGGCCTGAAGCCTCCGGTCGGCGAAGTGTACATGGCCACCGAAGCGGCCAACGGTGAACTGGGCTTCTACCTGGTGAGCGATGGCGGCGGTCGCCCCTATAAATGCCGCGTCCGACCACCCTGCTTCACCATGACAGCCGGAGTCGAGGAAATCGTTCGGGGCGCCATGTTGGCAGACATCATTCCGACTTTTGATATGATCAACATGATCGGTGGAGAATGCGACCGGTAATTAACTCCGGGTTTTGAGTTCTCATCCTGTTCGGTTTCCGTTAATGGAAACCCTTTTCCTTCCATTGTTTGCCGCAATCCCTGATACTGTTACATCATGACACGATTGATCAAACCCCTGTTCCTGATCTGCGGCGTTGTCCTGTTTATTTGGGCAGTCCGTTCAGTGGACCTGAACACGGTCGGCGGACTGATATGGAGCATGGGGGCCGGTTTTCTGCTGGTGATCCTGGCTTATGGCGCTGTAGCCTGGTTCGATGCCCTCTCCTGGAAATATGCCTTCAAACCTGAGGAAGCCGGAAAACTCTCCCTTCCTTCCCTTTTACGCATCCGGACCATAGGGGAAGCGTTCAATGTAATCACTCCACTCGGCACCATGGGTGGGGAACCGGTTAAAGCCCACCTTTTGAAAGAGCAATATGGTTTGACCTACAAACAGGGGGCGGCCTCGCAAGTGGTGGCACGCACCACCTTGCTCGTGTCGCTGATTCTGTTCATGATCCCGGGCATCATCTTCCTCTATAAGTTGGATGGAATATCCGAAACGTTCAAAGTTTCAAGCCTGACGGGTCTCATAACTTTTTCAATACTTATTCTTTTATTCCTTCTGTTTCAAATCACCGGCACCCTGAGCCGGATGGTCAGCTGGCTGAACCGGCTGTTCCCCACACCATCTCCCCGCCCCTCTCTGGAGCACCTGGTAGAACTATGCGGCATGATGTCAGGTTATTACAGGAAACATCGAAAATGGTTTTTGATGTCGGTTACGTATGGACTTCTTGGCTGGGTGGCGGGTATTGTGGAGCTTTACATCACCCTCTATTTTCTGGGAGCGCCTTTAACCTTTCAGGAGCTATGGATCATAGAGGCGTTATTGCAATTGGTGAGGGTGGGAAGCTTTTTTATTCCGCTCAGTTTGGGGGCTCAGGAAGGCGGGTTGATCCTCATTTTTGCGTCCTTGGGAATGGCCGGTCCCCTGGGTCTGACCGTATCCCTGGTACGGCGAATCCGCGAACTGGTATGGATTGCAGGGGGACTATGGTTGAGCTGGGGAATGGCCCTGAAACCATCCGATGTTCAAATGGATACAGAAGGCTCATGAAAGCATTAAACTGGATAAGCGCCGGCCTCTGAATCAGATGACGTCGCGACGTACTCCACGATCTCGCTTGCTCCCCCAGGGATTGCGTTTCACGGATTCGGTAAAAACGTCATTCTGCTGTACCAGGCCGTCGTGCGGGGTACGGATAGTACCAATACGTTTGTCCTTTAATTCCTTGATGGCATCCTCGATCATTTTTTCTTCTTCGCTCTTCACCCGCTCACCCTTAGCCTTGGGCTTGCCATCGGCGGTCTTGGTCTGAGCAGTCGGCTGCTGCGCGGCAGGTTTGGGAGCGGGGTTCGAGGTGGACTGACTGGAAGAGGCGGCTTTCGGATGCGATCCTCCCAACTGAGCCGTGACCTCTGCTTCAGAGGACACTGATGTTTTTTCCTGGGGAATCTGTTCCCCTGACGCGGCATCGCCTGCTTCCGCCTGGGCTACCTGCTCTCCAGATTCTTCTTCGGCTTCTTTCATGGATGTTTTGAAATTTTTGATACTGCGGCCAAAGGCGCTCCCGATTTCCGGAAGTTTTCCCGCCCCAAATATAATCATGATAATGACCAAGATGATCATTAATTCTGGAAAACCGATGCCCATCATAATGTCTGTCTCCGTGTAATTGACTCACCCAGTTTGCAGAAAAGTGGATTCATTGTAGCATAATCAGAAAAACCTTGCTGAGTCCCTGCCCAACAGAATAACCCTAATAAAAACAGTAAGTTAAAAAAGCGGGAAGAGGACGAATCCCTTCCCGCTTACCTGATGATGAGATAACCGGTTAATGTCCAAGATGGCCATTCAATATCGCTGAATCCAGAATCGCTTGATTACCGTGCGCGTTCTTTTTAGCCGCCTTGAAATGCATGGTGGCCTCGCCATGCCGCCCCAGCTTGTCCAGACAAATAGCCTCGTTGAAATGAACTTCACCCAGAGAAGAATCGGCCTTGGACGCCGCCTCAAAATGTTTCAGCGCTACATCATAATGCCCCTGGCCCCAGTGATCGATACCTTCTTGATTATGCTTTGCAGCGTCAGGGTTGGAACCCGCGGGTAAAGACATCGGACCTTCCCCAGCAAAAGACGAAACCGGGAGACCAAGTAAACACAAAGCCGCTAAAACAAGCATTACTTTTTTCATAGGTAATTCTCCCTAAAAAGTTAAAAAAATAAAATCGATAGCTGAATTTATCATTTTAAATGAACAAAAAAAACTTATTTCTGGAACTCCGGAAATCTTAAACCCTTGATACCTAACTACCTTTGGCCATCAATCCTTAAATTTTAACCCTTTTTAGAGAGGAGACATCCTGGCTTGGATTAATTCCTTACGATCTCAAGGCACTCGCCGTATACAGCGATTTTCCAATATAAGACGCAAACCACTTCTTATAAACCAGTATACCTAATAAAATTAAATAGTTATGGGGCTTGCACGGACAATGGAAATTCAATAAACTGGTAACTGAAGTTGGAATATCCCATCAACCCCGAAAGCCTCATTTCATGGAAATCGAAGAATTAGTCAAAAAAAATTTTATTAATGGAGACACTCTGGATCTCGAAAAATCCGATATCGGTGATGAGGGAGCCAAAGCCTTATCCCAGTTGGAAATTCTGTCGCAAGTTACCCGCCTGGAATTAGGTGACAATCAGATCAGCGATGACGGATTAGCAGTACTGATGCAAAGCCCTAATATCAACAATGTGAAAATACTGAATCTGAAGTCGAACGCGATAACCGGAAAAGGCGCCCAGGCCATTGCCAACTCCCCTTATCTGGACCACCTTGAACAGTTGATTCTTAAATTCAACAAAATTGACGAAGAAGGCGCCCGACACCTGGCCGAGTCCGAACATTTTCCAAAATTAAACACACTGGATTTATTTCGCTGTAATCTTGGGGAGGAAGGTGTCGCCGCAATCAAGAAATCAAAATTTTTCAAAAACCTCAGTCGCGTACGGCTCGATTAACAATCAATCCCAGGATGGACCAATGGAAATGAATTTAACCCTGTCTCCTCCGCGGAGCCCGAGACAAGCCTTTTCGGACCTGGTCCATCTTCCGAGAATGGTTGACAAGGCGCGGGCCTCTCGTCAAAACACGTTGGGAGAATATATCTATCCCTGCCCTTTGGATAAAATCATGTTTGAATTTTTGAAGGTCAGTTCGGAGACGTTCCAGCAAAAAGCTTGCGAGGAAACCGATCAGGATATAACCAGATGGATTGATTCTCTCTGTCAAAACCGTTCCCCTCAAGAAAAAGAAGCGGTGAACCAAAAAATACTAAGCAGCCAACCCGATACCCCGGAAAAATGGCGGACCTTCAATGATCTTCTGAATAAGATCGATGCCTCTCGAACGGATATTTCCACTTGGGTGGATTTAATCGATCTGGAAGAAGGCCGGCTTTAAATTTATCAAATCTATTTTTTCAATTCTTCACGAATTTCTGACCCAATCATGAGCAAAATCCTGAAAAACCAAAAAGTATCCCGAGACCCCAACCGGCCAGAGCCACCCCGAAGCTGGAAAAGGATTTTATGGAAAACCACCCTATGGGGGTTTATCGCCTGTATTCTCCTCGGTTTTACCGGTGCCAGCATTTTATATTTTAAATATTCCGATGGCCTTCCGGATGTTCGCGCACTCAAAGAATATCAGCCCAATATCATCACCAAGGTGTACTCGGATAATGATGAATTAATCGCGGAATTTTTTATTGAAAAGCGAATCATGGCCGGATTCGATCAGATTCCCCTGCGCTTGAAGCAAGCCACCCTGGCTGTGGAGGATTCCGGTTTTTATTATCATTTGGGAATCGATCCCAAAGCTATTATCAGGGCTTCGGTCGCCAACTACAGGGCCGGCCATGTGGTGGAAGGCGCCAGCACCATCACCCAGCAATTGACCAAAACTCTGTTTCTGTCTCCTGAGAGAAAATTCGAACGAAAAATCCGTGAGGCCATCCTGGCCATTCGAATTGAACTGATTTTCAGTAAAGATGAAATCCTCGAAATGTACCTTAATCAGGTCTATTACGGTCACGGCAGTTACGGCGTTGCGGCGGCGGCACGCACCTATTTCGGAAAAGAACTGAAAGATCTAACCGTCAGCGAATGCGCCATGATCGCATCATTACCCAAAGCGCCTACCCATTATTCTCCATACAACAATCTCGAAAAAGCTCTGAAGCGAAGAGAGCACGCCATACGCCGCATGGAATACCACGGTTTTATTACCGAGGAGGAAATGACTTCCGCCCTGACAGAACCGCTCGAATTGGGGGAGGTCAAAGGAATGCTGAATAAAGCGCCTTACTTTATCGAGCATATCCGCCAATTCGTTCAGGAAAATTATGGCAGTCAACAGCTTTACCGTGATGGGATGAAAATCTATACATCCTTGAATCTAAAAAACCAATTGGTAGCGGAACAGGCGGTAAAGGACGGATTGCGGATGGCGGATAAACGCTATGGCTACCGTGGTCCACTCGGCCATATCGACACCCTGAAAGATACTCAGGTTCTTGATAACCTTCTGATGGAACTCAACCAACGGACCACCGGCCCCTACCCGGAGGTAGCGAAGCTTGATGACCCCGTGAAACCCGATTCCCAGGCTACGCCCATCAACGCATCTTCAGAGTCGGAAGCCGACACCAGTCCCCTTGCCAGCCCTATTTTTAAAGAAGGCGAACTCGTAAAAGGGATTGTCACCCAAGTCAAAGACGAAGAAGCTATTGTATATCTTGGAGGCGCTGAGGGAACCATCCTCATTGAAAATATGAATTGGGCCCGCGAACCAAATCCCAATTTAGATGGAAAGTATCACCAGATAACGCGTCCCAGGGAAGCCCTGTCAAAAGGCGACATCATTGAAGTCAAAATTCTTCCTCCGATTGAAGATACGGCTGGAGGAAAGAATATAAGTCCGCTGCTGAATTTGGGGTTGGAGCAGGAGCCTGCAGCGCAAGCAGGGTTGATAAGCCTGGAACCTTCCACCGGTTATATCAAAGCCATGGTCGGCGGCTATGATTTTTCAAAGAGCCAATTCAACCGGGCCACCCAGGCGGTGCGCCAACCCGGATCGGCTTTTAAACCCGTTATTTTTGCCACCGCGATTCAGGATGGATATACTCCGGCCAGCATCATTATAGATTCCCCTGTCATCTTCAAAGAAAAGGAAGATACCTTTGACAAATGGAAACCCGTCAATTTTGAGAAAAAATTTTACGGCCCAACGTCTCTCCGGACTGCATTGACTCATTCCCGCAATGTGGTCACCATAAAGCTTCTCCAAACCACCGGAGTGCCTAAAGCAATCCAAATGGCCCGGCGCTTGGGAATCACTACCGATCTTTCGAAGAATCTATCTATCGCGCTGGGGTCTTCTGGAGTGACTCTGTATGAAATGGTTTCCGCTTACTCCATATTTGCCAATCAGGGAGTGCGCTTACCCCCGGCCCCAATCCGATACATCAAAGACCGGAATGATGAAGTCCTTTTCACTTACGAACCTGCAGGAGAATCTATTCTATCCCCGGGAGTGGCTTTTATGGTTACCAGCCTGATGGAAAGTGTGGTTCAACATGGTACCGCTCATGTCATCTCCGAATCCATTCAACATCCTATTGCTGGAAAAACCGGGACCACCAACGATTATAATGATGCGTGGTTCATCGGGTTTTCTCCCGACAGGGTTACCGGAGTATGGGTGGGAAATGATGAAGATGTCTCACTGGGTATCAATGAAACCGGGACGCGAACCGCCATACCTATCTGGTTGCCTTACATGAAAGAGGCTTTAAAGGATCTGCCTGTAAAAGGCTTTCCTGTTCCGAATGATGTGACTTACGTTAAAATCAATCCGGAAACGGGGCAGGAAACTGATTTCGACGATCCCAAGGGCCGGTTTGAAGTGTTCTTAAACGATAATCTTCCAGACAATAATTCAATGGGAATTTCACCCCTGGAAGAAAATACTCCCTTCTAGGGATTTTCCTCTTCCGGTTCAGACACCGGCTCTGGAGCTTCTGGAACTTTTTCCGCGATTTCTCCATCGATCACCGTCAGCTTGACCAGTGACCTGACAGAATCCCCTGAAGGCAGAAGAGTGGTATCTCCAGCCACACCGGGGAAGTTTCGGAGTGAACTCAAGCCATTTAAAACGTCCAGGCGGTTGAAGGCCCCTTCCTGAACCAGCTTCACAAATATGTTTGCGGCATCAAAAGATTGAGCCGAATGAATGGTTGGATTCTGCCCAAAAGTCGAAAGAAACAGATCTACAAACTTTACGGTTCTTTCGTTTTGCGAATTAAAATAAAACCCATCGACAAACAAAACATTTTTCAGATAATTCCTGGCGCCTTCCACCAACTCTCGTGAATTCCAGCCATTACCCCCCATCAACAGAACATCGACAACATTATAAAAGGCCAGTTGAGGAACAAGCAGACGCACTTTATCGAAATACCCTGGAATAAAGATGGCATCGTAATTAAACTCCAGAGCCACCTTTAGAGCTTCAATATCATCATCGGTATAAAGTCCGCCCTCGACCAGAGGTCTGGAACTGACGCCTTTATCACTCAATGGCGGAGGCTGGGTGCCGTTTTTGATATGCCGCTGAATCATTTCCTTCAAACGATCGTCCGCCATGCCCCCGATTTGCAGGATCTGCTTTTTAAAATCCGTCTGTTCCCGGTCATAGGGGATGGAGTCAACGATTTGTCCTCCAGCCATACGGACTTCTTCCTCAAAAACCTGCCGCATGGTCTCACCATAGGGCTCGGTGGGATAGATCACAACGAAACGCTGTAAATTGAGCTCATTAATGGCATGCCGAGCCAGGAATCCGGCCTGTATCTCTTTAGTCAACGCATTTCGAAAGATATAAGGGCTCTTCTCGGCCAAACCGGGAGTTGAAGCGGTCGGCGTGAAAATGGGAAGCTGATACTTTTCGATTATGGGTATCACTGCCTCCACATCTTCGGTTAAAACCGGACCAATAATGCCGATAATATTAGGATCCTGAGCCAGTTCTTCCACCACCTGAACCACCTCCCGGCCCAGACCAGAATCCTTGATCACCAATTCCAACCGATTCCTATCTTTTCCTGACAATTGATTCATCGCCAGTTGAACCCCCTGAAGGACTCTCTGACCCACCATTGCTCTCTTCCCAGATAGAGGCAATACCACTCCTATCCGTCGGGATCTCCCAGGGTCGGCTTTAAGGCGCACCAATAACTTTTGATAATACTCCCTCATTTCATGAGTGGGAAACCGGGCAATGAATTCTTCCAGACTAATCTGGAAGTTGCCTAAATCCCGTTCGATCCGATAAATGGAAATCAACCTCTGCAAAATCAAGTCTGCCGGAAAGCTTGCGCCCAATGTTTTGACCAGGGACACCATCTGCTTTTTATTTAATTTTTCATTTACTACTTGCTCGATATAATCGGAGATCTGCTGTTTGATCTCAGGATAGGGACTCCTATCCATGATCTGCTGGAATTTTTTAAAGGCTTTGTCAAATTCCATGCGTTTATCATCGATATAGACCAGATAAACATAAGCCTGCCATTTTTGAACTGGATCCGGGTTGACCTGGACAGTTTCCCGCAACAGCTTTTCAGCTTCCGGGTACTGTTCTAACTCAAAATAGCATCGCCCCATTTCAAGCTTGACGCTGTAAATCAGAGTGGATTCAGGGAAATTATCGAGGAAGTATTGAAAATGTCTTAATGCGGAACGGTAAGACCTGGCCGAGAAATCAAGTTGTCCGAGTCGCCAGACAGCTTTGGGAGCTCGCAGATCGGATGAAAAGGCTTTCAAAAAATCTTCATAGGAAGCGCGGGCTTCCAGTGATTTATTTTCGTGAAAAAATGTTTCGGCTTTCGCAAACAACAGGTCCGGCCCCTGAGGAGCCTGCAATTCCTGAGCCCATGAGGCACTTGCTAAAGCGGTAAACAGGAAGAACCCAATGCAAATCCAGTTTCTCATTTGCAACAGGTGTTGGGGAATCCATCGCCGTGCAATCCGACTCATTCATTACCTTCGGATTTGGCATTGATATTATGCTTTTTGACACGATACCGCATGGATCGAAAACTCAGATTCAACAGCTTGGCGGCCTTGTTGATCGTACCATCCGTTTTGCTCAATGCGCCGAGAAGCATGTTTTTTTCGATATTGTCCAGTGTCTTTTCCAGATCGACCGGATCGTCTCCTTGCATGGCTGGAATCAAGTTATCTGTGGAGGAAGGCGCTTGAAAAATCTCTTCAGGCAAACTGGCGACGCCGATTAAATCCTCCGTCTCCAGAACCACCGCCCGCTCAATAGTGTTTTCCAATTCGCGGATATTTCCGGGCCAATCATAGTTCTCCAGACACTTCAAGGCATCCGGATGTATGCCCTTGATCTTCACGTCCTTATCGTGCTGTTCGTTATACTTGTTGATGAAATGATGAACCAGCAGTGGAATATCCTCTTTTCGTTTCCTCAGGGGAGGCAGTTCAATGGATATAACTTTCAACCGGTAATACAAATCCTCCCGAAAGATTTTTTGCTTAACGCCCTCGACCAAATCCCGATTGGTTGCGGCGATAATTCGTAAATCCACTTTAATGGGCTTGGTTCCACCCACCCGGGTCATTTCCCGTTCCTGGAGAACCCGCAGTAACTTCACCTGAATGGAAAGCGGGGCTTCGTATACTTCATCCAGAAAAAAAGTTCCCTTGTTGGCGACTTCCATCAACCCGATCTTGGTAGAATCGGCGCTGGTGAACGCGCCCTTTTCATGGCCGAACAGTTCGCTCTCCAGCAGGTTTTCGGGCATGGCACCGCAGTTGATGGAAATAAAGGGATGGTTTTTCCGGGAACTGTTGTAATGGAGAGCCTTGGCGACCAACTCTTTGCCGGTACCGCTTTCGCCGCCGACCAAAACGGTCGCATTGCTGTTACTGACCTTTTCGATGTAATCGAAAACCTTTTTCATCCCCGCATTTTTACCGATGATGTTGCCAAACTGGTACTTGTCCTTGAGAGCGGATTTGAGAAAGGTGTTCTCCTGGGCCAGATGTTTTTTCTCTGAAGCATTGCGAATGACGAGCTTAAAATCCTCCATATTGAAAGGCTTGGTGATATAGTCGTACGCGCCCTTCTTCATGGTTTCGACAGCGGTTTCCGCGGATGCGTAAGCGGTCATCATGATGACCGGAGTGGCCGGCCGGACCCGATTCACTGCATCGAGCACATCGATGCCGTTGGAACGTGGCATATTGATATCGGTAATCACGACATCATAATCGCCGCCTTCCACCATTTCCACGGCCACCTCACCGTTGCGGGCGGTCTCCACCTGATAACCTTCTTTTTCCAGGGCGATGGAAAGGAGGTCCCGCATGCTCTTTTCATTGTCGACAACTAAAATACGGCTCATAGGGATTTAGAACAACTTATCACCGAGGATTTCCGAATAGCGCTTTAGCCGGAGAGCGTTCAGCCGGATAAATCCTTCGGCGTCATTTTGGCGATACACCTCATCCTTTTCGAACGAGGCGGTTTCCTGGCAGTAAAGAGAACGGTCCGCTTTGCGTCCCGTAACGATGCAGTTTCCTTTATACAACTTGAGACGAACGGTACCGGTTACCGTCTTTTGAACTTCGTCCATCATTTTTTGCAGTAGAAGCCGTTCCGGCGAATACCACATTCCATTATAAACCAATCGAGCATAAGCGGGTATGAGTGAATCCCGAAGATGCATCACCTCCCGGTCTACGGTGATGGTCTCCAAATCCCGATGGGCGGCATGCAGGATAGTACCTCCGGGAGTTTCATAAACCCCCCGCGACTTCATTCCAACAAAGCGGTTTTCAACGATATCGATCCGTCCAATCCCGTTTTGCCCGCCGTATTCATTCATCCGGGCCAGCAAATGAGCCGGACTCATCCGCTCTCCGTTGATAGCTACAGGATCGCCGTTTTCATAATTAATTTCAAGTACTGTCGGTTTATCGGGCGCTTTCTCAGGAGATACCGATAAGAGAAACATATCATCATGCGGCTCAAACCAGGGATCCTCCAAAACCCCTCCCTCGTAACTGATATGGAAAAGGTTCCTATCCATGCTGTAAGGTTTGTCCTTGGTCACCGGCACGGGGATACCGTGACTGGTGGCATAATCGAACAGACTCGTGCGGGAGTCCAGGTTCCACTCCCGCCACGGGGCGATGATCTGAATATGCGGGTTGAGGGTCATATAAGTCAGCTCAAAGCGGACCTGATCGTTGCCCTTACCGGTAGCCCCGTGGGAAACCCCTTCGGCATTTTCGAGGCCGGCCACGCGAATCTGCTCCTTGGCAATCAGGGGCCGGGCGATCGAGGTCCCCAGCAGGTAATTATTTTCATAAAACGCATTACCCCGTAACATGGGAAAAACAAAATCCTTGACGAACTCTTCCCTCAAGTCTTCGATATAAACCTTGCTGGCGCCCGTAGCCAGAGCCTTTTCGCGCACCGGGTCGAGCTCGGCGCCCTGCCCGAGATCGGCGCAGAACGCGATGACTTCCGCTCCGTACTCTTCTATTAACCACTTAATAATGACCGAGGTGTCCAGCCCTCCGGAATAGGCCAGAACAATTTTATTCATTTTTTTTGTCATGTTTCTTTTCCCAATCTCACGGTTAAATATAGAAAAACAATCACTTTATCACCGAATGACGGTTTCTCCCAGCGCAAAATAACCCGCCCCAAACAGCGGAGCCCGTTTATTCATAATGACTTTGATATCAATCTGCGCCATAAAATCGCTGAATTTTCCTTTATCACGAAAGGCTTCCAAAAACAGGTCCGACTTCAGAAGTGGCAAAATTTCGGGAGCAATGCCTCCACCGATCCATATCCCGCCCCGAGCAACAATCTGTAACGCCAGGTTACCCGCCACTGCTCCGTAAACAGACACAAACATTTGGAGAGCCTCCTCGCAGGATGGAAATTTTCCTGACAACCCGTTGCGGGAAATCACCTCTGCAGGCGCAATCTGCTCAAACTCCCGGGTCAGCCAGTCGGGCTCGGTAATCCCATCCCGTTCTTTGATAAACTCAAATATCCGGACCAGACCGGGCCCGGACAAGACGTCTTCGATGCAAACCCGACCAAAAACCTGACCGAGAAATTCCCGCAGACTGATTTCCAGAGAGGTTCGGGCCGCAAAATCGCATTGCCCTCCCTCCGTTTCAAGAACCCGCCAGCGGCCTTCCCTTTCCGGAACAAGAAACGCCTGCCCCAGGCCGGTTCCCGCCGCCAGAACGCCTATGGTTCCCTGGGGATCGCCCTGCCCTTTCTGGATCACCGCCACTTCTTCACCTCTTAAATGGGGAATCGCGCAGGCCATAGCCGCCAGATCGTTGATCAGAGAAACAGACTCTATACCCAGCAGAGCCTTCAAGTCGCGGACCTCAATACTCCAGGGTAAATTAGTGACTTCACAACGGCCCTCGTGAACTGGTCCGGCCACCCCCAGACAAGCATGGGTGAGATTGGGTTGGGTTTCTTTCAGAAAATGCTGGAGCAGGTCGAGCAAACCGTCAAAGTCTCTGCTGGCAAAACTTTGCTCGGCCTTTAGACTGAGCGCTCCCCTGTGAACTTCAAACAGGGCCAGATTTACTTTGGTTCCCCCGACATCCCCGGTAAGGATCATGGGTTGATCCTACTTAAGAAAGGACTCGATCCTGGCATCCAGCGCATTCTGGTCTTTGGTGAACGATTGCAGGGCTGAGTGGGTCATCAAATCATCCAGGGCGATTGCGTTGGACCAGTCCCCCAATTTGGGAATCTTACCATCATCATGAATCTTCTTCAGGTCATCCCGGCTAAAAGGATGAAACAGATCCAGTCCCTTGTCGCTGAAAAATTGTTCCAGCGCTTCGCCGGACAATTGATCCAGGTCACTGCGGGCCATCAACTGATCGACGGCATTTTGAAAATCACCCTCCAACTCCCAAAGGCCAGCAACCCGGGCGCTCCAATCATGTTCCGGTTTGAGCTCCGGTTTCAATCCCACCCCATCAGTTTTTTGAATTTGATCCGGAGTGCGGCCGGATTCCTGAAACTCCTTCATGGCACCGGGAGGAATGGTATGAATATCCATCCCGGCGAGAGTTGCCACCTGGTCGCCATTACGGATACTGGCGGCAATCAACCGGGTCTTTACATCTGCATGTTTGTTGCGGACCTCACTCAGAGCATCCTGGGTGTTCAGGGTGACCTTTTCACCGACCCAATCACCGTTACCGGCGGAATTATCCGCCACCACGGCGTTGAGCCGTCCCAGGAATACATTCACATAATTGGGATTGGCGAGGCGGGCGGCCAGATAATTCTGCCTCGCGGAAAAACCCAGGGTGAAGTTTACCGGAATATTATCCTGCCGTATCCGCCGGGTGGCGAGTAGACCTTCCGGGGTGAGGGGCACTTTGATGATAAAATATTCAGGACACACGTCGAAATAGCGCCTGCCGTATTCCACACTCTTTTCAATATCCCGCGATATGGAAGGATGAAGCTCCACGCTGACCTTCACCTTGAAAGCCTGAACTAACCGAAGGGCTATACGGCAATTGATCACGAAGCCAATTTCCATGATCAACTCTTCCCGGCTCAAACCGGAAGCGGCCTCCTCCAGCTTGGTCACGGTTTCCTGAATCACGGTATCCATCACACCACTTTGCACCACTTGATTGGCTAACGTATTATTGGTGGTCAAAGCGGTCAATTCCGTTTTCCAGATAGACTGCGCCAATTCCAAATCTCCGGTATCCATCCACAATTCGGTTCCCATTTCCTTGAGACGGGCCAACAGCGGATCACTTTGATATTGATTGGAAGATTGCCCCGCGTTGATTTCCTGAAATGCAATGCGGTGAACGGTCTCACTCAAACCCCGACTAACGGTCCCCATTATTTTTCCTTCCCGTATCCTGGTTTATTCAATAATCGAAACATGTTGGTTTTATAAAACTCGACACCCGGCTGATCGAATGGATTGACATTCATCAAATATCCCGTCATGGCGACGGCCCTTTGAAAAAAATAAAAGAGATAACCCAGTGTGTGTGCACTGCGATCTTTCACCGTCAGGGTCATATTGGGAACGCCGCCTTCCAGATGGGCCAGGGCGGTACCCTGCCAGGCTTTCTCATTGATCTCGTCAAGAGTTTTGCCGGCTAGGAAGTTCAGGCCATCCCGGTCATCCGGGCTTTCGGGCACTTCTAAAGGATGATTCGAAGTCGCCACCCGGAGAAAGGTTTCAAAAATAATCCGGTTGCCTTCCTGAACCCATTGGCCGAGCGAATGCAAATCGGCTGTATACTCTGCCGTAGCGGGAAAAATACCCTTTCCTTCTTTACCTTCGCTCTCTCCGGCCAACTGCCGCCACCACTCTACCATAGTTTGCAGTGCCGGGTGAAATGCCGCCATTAATTCGATGGTTTTCCCCTTTTGGTACAACAAATTACGAATCACAGCGAAACGATAGGCCAGGTTCTGATCCAGGGACGAATTTTGAGTGACACTCTGTTCACAATCCCTGGCTCCGGCAATCACCTCTGCGATATCCATTCCTGCGACGGCCATAGCCAGCAATCCCACCGGAGTCAATACCGAATAACGCCCACCGACATTTCCGGGAATTTCAAAACATGGATATCCTTCTTCCTCCGTCAATTGCCTGAGAGCACCCTTATCAGGATCGGTGGTCACGAAAATTCGCTTCCGCGCTTCTTCGGAGCCAAACTTTTTCTCCATGAATTGTTTGAGAAAACGAAATGCGATGGCCGGTTCGGTGGTGGTTCCGGACTTGGAAATCACATTCAGGCAGAATTTTTTATTTTCCAGACTTTCCAGTAAATCGTGAAGTGAATCGGAGCTTATATTTTGTCCGGAAAACAGGATATGGGGGGAGTCACCGCCTGAGGGGGAAAACGATTTTGACACATCGCTTCCGGCAAAGTTTAATGCGGCTTTGGCGCCCAGATAAGAACCTCCAATTCCGATAGACACAAACACTTCGCAGTTATCCCGTATCCAATCGGCGGACTTTTGAATTCTCGTGAGTTCTTCGGATTTCGTTACCGATGGCAAATGGAGCCAACCCAGAAACTCAGCGCCCCTGCCCTCACCCTCTTCCAAATCCTTATGACACCGGCTCACTTCGGATTGAAGACCAGCTATTTCGTCATCCGTAACAAAATCTTCAATATTCTGGGTATTGAGATCGAGGGCTTTATTCATGGTTTATTAAGGGCAGTATTCATTATTCAGGGCGCTGTTTTTTGCGGTTTAGGCTGTTCATCCAAAGCTATGATGAAATAGGACCGGATTTTCTTTTGATTCATAAGTATCGTGGCTACTTTTTCCGCGGCCTGGCGTTCGCGAAATTTTCCCACCCGGACTTTATACCAGAATCCTCCCTCCTTGCGTTGTGTTTTCACAACATACACGTCTTCCACTTTCTTTTTCTTAAGTTGGCGGACGGTGTCATCGGCCTGTTTTTTGCCCTTTACGGCGGCCACCTGAAGGGTAAAGACCTTAACGAGTGGTGCCGGGGCCGTTTCTTCGGATACTTTCGGAACAGGTTGGGAAGCTGGAAACAAAGATTTCCAATCCACTGATACACCCAAATAAAACAGGCCTCCAAAGAAGAGACATGCGAGAATCAGTTTGGCTGCTGTGCTCATGCCTCCGAGCAAGTTCAACCCATCAAACATTTTGAACATTACGCGTTTGATGAGTTCGAAAAGACCATTCCCAATACCGCCAATTTTCTTCCCGGCTACCTGCCAAAATGTAGGACTCAGTCCTGTGTATACTTTCAAACGCTCCAGCGCACGTTGGTCCTCGGAATGAAACAGCCTGACCTTTTTCCACTGTTCCGACAAGTGGGCATCCTTCGCCAGACGAAGCAAACGCTCCCTGGCCTGGGGTTCCAGCCCATCAAAAACTTTATTACACCGGGAGTGGAGTTCGGGATCGAGCACTTTGAATCTTTCTTCACAGTAACAGACACCTACAAGATAGCTCACTGTTGCGGCCTGATCGGCAGGCAAAGAGTCCAGGGATTCCAGATAAAAGTGAACCGCCATATAGTCGGTTCTCTTTTTATCCATCAGGTGCGGAAGCATGAAAGCAATGATCTCTTCTTCCTGTCCGGTTTTTAACTGGAGGGCTTTGAGGAAAACCGGCTCGGATTTATTGGTAAAGCATTCCTGCTCAAGGAACACGTTAACTACGTAGCCTAGCAGATCTCCATCTTCATAATCCTCTGTCCTTAATATCACCAGCAACAGGTCCATTTCGGAGTCTGTTAACTCCTGCTTGCGGGTTAATGCAGAAACGAGGACATTTCGGAACCGTATATCATCGGTATCCTGCAGGTAGGCTTTTAAAAAAATATTGAGCGCTTCCGGATCTTCCGAACCGGTACTCAGCAGAAATTCGGCATAATCCCGAACCAGCGCCTCCCGCAGTTGTCGGCCCTTGGCCGGAAGAAAATAAGAGGATTCGGTGAAGGCAACCAACCCCTGGAAATGCTTTCTGATTTCCGGTCCGACGATTTTGAGGTCGATATGCTTAAGACTTTCCAAAGCCTTGATAAACCGATGTTCGCCGAACATGCCATAGACCACGAATCCAAAAAACAGACAGATCAGGGTCACTATCCATCTGAGCCACAGATCGTTAAAACGGACGTCGGGTAACGCCACCTCATGCACAAAATACAAAGCCAGGTAGCCGAAGACCAGGATCAGGAAAAAGGAAAGTCCCGTTCGGACTAAATAGTATTTAAAGCTCTGGTAAAACATGTTCCTCTATGGTTTCCAAGTTATCGAGAGGCTCACCCGCCGATTCTTCCTGAGGGGAATACCCCTGCACGGAATCAGTTGACGGCGGTAAAGTCAAAACGACATCATTTTTCACAGCAACGGTCATGGTATTTTTCATACTCGAATTAGCGATGTAGCCGGTCTGGGAATCCACATCAACAAACCGGATGCCTTCGGGAACAGGAAAGTTAACCTGACTCTTTCCGCTCAATGCCTTCTTCATAAAATAAGCCCAGATGGGAGCGGCGGCGCCTCCGCCTGTCAAACCTCTACCATTGCGGTCAATCATGGAAATATTACTGTCATAGCCCACCCAAACAACGGTGGCCATGTCTTTGGTGAACCCATCGAACCAGGCGTCTTTATAATCGTTGGTGGTACCGGTTTTCCCTCCTGCGGGATGGCTGAAGCCCATGCGGCGAATCACTCTGCCGGTGCCCTCTTCCACCACGCCACGCATCATGTCCAAAAGCGGATAAATAGATTTCTGGGAAAACCGTTGAACTCCAAAATAAAAATGCTCATACAGCTTGTTTCCGCGAAAATCCTCAATGCGCTCCACCAGGTAAGGTTCATTTAAAATTCCCAGGTTGGCGATGACGCTGTATGCCCCGGCCATTTCCAGAGGAGAGACCCCGGTGGCGCCCAATGCCAGCGAAAGGTTTTCCCCCAAAGGGCTGGTTAATCCCATCTGCCGGGCGGTTTTGATCACGCGGGGTGGAGTTAGATCGTTAACAAGTTTCGCCGAAACCACATTAAGTGAATTCATTAATGCGCGTTTTAGAATCAAATCCCCAAAATATTGATCGTTGAAGTTCTTAGGTTCCCAGCTTTTTCCCGGAGATATTTCCAGGGAAACCGGCTCGTCCCGGATCACGGTAGCGGGGGAAATTCCCAGTACTTCCATTGCCGTCAGGTAAACAATCGGCTTAAATGAAGATCCGGCCATTCGATTATTAGAAACCGCCCGGTTAAATTGGCTTTTGGAGTAATCCCTTCCACCCAGCAACACGCGAATGGCCCCTGTTTTATTTTCCAGGGATACCATGGCGGCCTGCAAAAGCTCTTCATCCTCACGAGGTGCCATACGCTTATCCAGGCTTTTCATGTGGGTGAGAACCGCCTGTTGAGCGTATTGCTGAAGACGTGAATCGATAGTGGTAAAAATCTTCAGACCGCCAAAATGCACAAACTCTTTTCCGTATTCGTTCTCGAGATTGGAAATCACATATTGAATAAAATACTGATTGGGATTGGATTGGATCCGGGGAGGGGCCAGTTCCAGGTCTGTTTCCAGGGCCTGCTCCATCTCAAAGGAACTTATAAAATTTGAACGAACCATTCGATTCAAAACGGTCCGGGTTCGGCTCATAGCCCGCTCGAAATTATTGAACGGGTTGGCGCTGTTGGGAGAATTGGGCAACCCCGCCAGCATGGCCGCCTGGAGAAGAGTCAGGTTTTTTGCGCGTTTATTAAAATACACCAGGGAAGCGTCCTCCACCCCATAGGCACCGCTACCGAAATAAACCTGATTGCAGTAAGCCTCGAGAATTTCCTCTTTGGAGAAGGTCGCTTCCATTTGCAGAGCGATCAACAGCTCCTTGATTTTCCGCTCCCACTTTCTTTCGAACGAAAAAAACAGATTTTTGGAAAGTTGCTGGGTGATAGTGCTTCCACCCTGTGAAACCTTCATATTCCTGATATTTTTCAGCATGGCCCTGGCCAGGCCGATATGATCCACTCCACTATGACTGTAAAATCGGGAATCTTCGGTGGCAATCATGGCTTCGGTAAAGCGGGGGGAAATTTCTTCCAGCGAAACCGGATGCCTCTGCCCCAGAACCTTGATCACATTGCCTTCCGACGAGTATATTTCGGTCGGCAGGCTGAGATTGATTTTTTCGAGACTGTCCGGCAATTGCGGGAGGTCGTCTTTTAAATCCAGATAAAGGCCCAGACAAAATAGCGATAACGCCATCATTAAGGCGAATAGGGAAAAAGCAATTTTCTCAAAAAGACGCCGTTTCAATTCGATTCTCCCTGAAAATCACCAAACGGAGATACAGTTTCGGCTGCCTCGTCGATTACCGGAATTTCTATCTGCGACAAAAGGTTTTCTGATATATGCCCCGGGACGGGAAGTATTAAAACCTCGGTAAAAAAATCACTCTGATATTCGACTCCCATTCGGGCCGGTGGAGGATATTCGTTGGAGTTTGGAGTTTCCTTAATACCCACACGTGTCACATGGTAATTTTTACTGAAAAACCAGGAAGGATCGGGAAACAGGGTTTCCTGAGTCTCGGAGCCCAGGGTTTTAAGCACCCGCATAAAATCTGAAAATGGCAGGATCGAGTTGTCACCAAAGCCGGCCTCTTCCAAAGTCCCCCGGAAGATGTCTCGGACCAACGGATTCTCCCCCACCCCGTCAGCCGACATAAAGACTTCCCGGATGGGATAATTCTGGTTATTGATAAAGCTGACGGTGATCCATTCCCCCAACTGCGTCAACAGTACGCGTTGCCAGTCGCGATTGGAGTCGATTTCCAGTAACTCGTAGGGAGAAATGATTTTGCGGGACAACTGCTCGGGGAACTCGAAGTACAGTTGCAGAAATTTTTTCCGGGAAACCATTTGCGGAACTGCGGGATTGAGCTGTTCAAACAGTTCCTTGAATGATTGGATGGAGTCGGAGCTGGTCTCCTGAGTGTTTAAACTGGAAAGAAGGGTCTCAATCTTTTTCTGGGCAACAATTTTTTCCCGGTCCTTCTCCCATATACGCCCCAGTTGAGGTCGGGAGTAGTTTTCCCATTTAAGGTAATAACCAACCCCCCGCTCGACCACCTTGCCAAACATCTCCAGGGAAAAAATCACTAAAAGGGCGACAAAAAAAACGATCCCATTCAGATTTCCCATCATTCCAGCTTTTTTCAAAGATTTATCTCACGGTAATTTTCGGAACCGATTTGGTAATCATCTTAAGCCGATCAATTTTTTCCTTGAGGGCTTTTTTATCCAGTTTTTTGCGGCCCGGCTTTCCTTTCTTTTTCCCTTCCTTGGCTTTTTCCACTTTTGCCTCCGCCTTTTTCTCAACGGCAGGAGTTAAGGGAGTCGCCGGTTTTGCAGGCGCCAGTTTTCTTGCTTTCAACCCAGTACCGCTGACTTTATAGTTTTTTTCCAGATCTTTCAGAAAAGCCGTTTTTAATTCTGCAGGCATTCTGCGGTACGCGGAGATGGCTTTTTTTTCAGCTTCGTCCAAAGCCAAAACTCCTTCTTTGGCCAATTTCTTAAATGAAATTTGACCGGTTTCAAAGTTAACCCATTTGATTTCTGGCGGAGTCAGGTTCAGGGTATCGGTATCCATCGGTAATATTGAAAGAGATTCGATTTTTTGGGTCAAAAGATGTTCGAGGGAAATATTCCCGAGACGCGCCATTTTCACCAAAACCGCCGCCGGAGCGTCTCTCTCTCCCGCTTCATAACGCACATAGGTTCGAAACCCGACTTTTAAAATTTCGGACATGGCTGATTGGGTACAACCCAACTCGCGTCGTATGATCTTCATATTCTGAGCCAGAATTGACATTTCCCTTTCTCCTTTTATTAAGATACTCATTTATTATATCCACGGCGGGACGGGTTAAACAATAACTAAAACTCCTTTAAAATCAAACTTTCTGTAAATGGGGAAGTTAAGTTTCACGCGTTGAGGATTTTTGCGGCTTCCTGTGCGGCGTAGGTTAAAATCATTTTAGCTCCCGCCCGTTTGATACTGAGAAGAATTTCCATCATAACGCGAGGACCGTCAATCCAGCCCTTTTCAGCGGCGGCCTGAATCATGGAGTATTCCCCACTGACATTGTAAGCGGCCACGGGAACGGTGCATTCTTCACGGACCCGCCGGATAATATCCAGATACGCCAGCGCTGGTTTCACCATGATGATATCGGCGCCTTCGTCGATATCTTCCCATACTTCTTTGAGGGCCTCCGTGCTGTTGGCGGGGTCCATCTGATAAGATTTACGGTCCCCAAACTGAGGGGTGGAGTCGGCAGCTTCCCGAAAAGGCCCATAAAAGGCCGAGGCATATTTTGCGGCGTAGGACATAATAATAATGTCTGGATGGCTGGTTTCATCCAGAACCTCCCGAATAGCTTTGACACGGCCATCCATCATATCCGAGGGAGCCACTATATCGGCTCCCGCTTCGGCATGGGTGAGGGCCATCCTGGCAAGCAATTCCAGTGTGGCATCATTTAAAATTTCATTGCCCTCCACCAGACCGCAATGCCCATGGTCTGTATACTCATCAATGCATACGTCCGTGATAACCATCAACTCGGGAACCGCCGATTTGATCTCACGGATGGCTCTTTGCACCACACCATCTGGATTGTAGGCCTCTGTACCCTGAGCGTCCTTTTTGTCGGGAATGCCAAACAGGATAATTGCGGGAATATTGAGCCGGTGTGTTTCCCGGGCATCGGCAACCGCTTTGTCAATGGATTGACGAAATACTCCAGGCATAGAAGAAATGGCCTCTCTCCTACCCTTTCCTTCACAAACAAAAATAGGATGAATCAGATCATCCGCTGAGAGGGATGTTTCCCTCACCATTCTTAAAATAGCGGAATTTTTCCTTAATCGTCTCGGTCGATGGATTGGAAATGGCATTAATAACTCCTCTACCCCACAGTTGAGATTCAGGTCCCTCTTCTAGCCCGAAAAAACAACAAAAAACCTTATAACTAAAGGGCTATCTACTTTCCCAAATCAATCACATTGAGTACCCCAGCCAAAACAGGCTAATCACCACATTTAGGGTAATTCGTGAAATTTAGACCCGGTAAATTATTGACGGTGGGCTCCCTATGCTAATTTTTTTTCGGCCCTTATTATACTATTAAGTTTTTTAAATACAAAGATTTAAGCTGTTTCTTTGGTGACAATATTTACATGGCACGCATATTGCTGTGTATCTATTTTCAAAAATGACGTTATAATAGAAACATTACGAAGGTGGCAATGGAGGTATTAAATGGATTCTAACGAATCTTATCAGGATGAAATTTACGAAAAACTCAGTGCGGCTATTATGAATGCCATCACCTCTTCCAAAGATGTGAAAGCGCTTCTTAAGGAGCTGGGCTCCAATGGCCTGATTACGGAATCTGCAGTCTTCAATCTCCTGCTCAGCCTGCAAGAGCTGGATGATTATGTTAATCCCAAACCTTTTTCGGAAAAAATCTACAAACTGGAACCCAATGGCGAACCTCCCAAACCCAAGACCGTTCTGGAGTTTGGATTCACCCAGAAGGAAGAGTCCCAGAGTATTGACGGCCAAGAGCTCTCCGATAAAGAACAAATGTTTGAGGATTATTGCCGCTCGGTCTTCGACGAAGATGACTGGTTGAAGAAAGCCCGTCTCAAACTATAAAGCAAATCCAAATTTTATCTCCCAGAGCGCCCCTGTGGCGCTCTTTTTTTATTCCCTCAAGAACCCCTCCTCTCTATTTGAAAACTTTGGAATCACACGCGATATACTTGATCTGACGAACCGGAACGATTAAAACCTCCTTGGCGGTGGTCACTTCCAGGACCTCTAGATCGTCGCTGATAAAATGCTTTTCCGTTTCATCCAACTTCAATTCACTGTTATCCACAAAAACCACTTTCAGCCAATATTGCATATGCTCAGCCTCAAAAGGATGTTTAATGGATCCCTGACTAGATAAAGCCCCGCCAGGGATTCCCCTGATACCCCAGGGGAGGGGGTAGGAATCGATTTAATTGGGAAGCGGCGCCTCCGCAATTTTCTTTGCGAGTGGATTGCCTAAATAATCCTCAACTATATTTTTTAAATATCCTTTTTCGTAAAGCTTGCCATTGGACATCTTGGAATTGACCTTATGCAAAACCTTGAATCGAGTCCTGGGAAACCGTTCCTTGAATTCATCAAAAGTAACTCCGGTGATATCTCTGTCCTCTTTGGAAGGGTGCTCCATAATGACCTTGGGCAGATATACCTGTGTCTCTCCATTCAACCGTTGAGCCACATCGTTAAACGTCAACAATGTCGAGCAATCCGAATCGCCTCCCAACATCTGATTGGGAACGTACAGGTAGCGCGCCCGGTTTTTCCGCAGGGTCGAAAGTAATCGGTAAATACTGGCCGAGACCACCACGGTATCTTTCTTTTCCAATTCGCAGGCATCGAAGGTTTTAAGGATTTTCTGCCGCGCCAGAAAAGTGGAGATATACGATTCGGTATGGATCATCTGGGTGTTGGGCAGGCCTGCGTTATAAATTCGCCGGGTCTCGTCGGGCAAATAACTCCTGCCATACCTCATCAACGTACTGGTTTCCGCATCGATGTATCTAAGGGGAGTCAAACATCCCATCCATAAAATGCAATGAGGATTGATTTTCGATATTGTCATGGCGTCTTTGGACATGGTATTCGGTCCAAAGGAATAAAAATTTGAGGAGGTTACTGACGGCCCTTCTATTATCTTCAGAACCTGCTCAACGGTCGGAGCGTTTGGCATAAGTTTCTTCCGGTGCTCTCCCAGGGTAATCACCGAAAGCTCAAAATTGATGCGGCCGGGATATTTTTCTACCAGTTTATGAAGGCGCTCCGGCTTGACATATCCAACGGTGAAAAATATAACCTGCTTGTCCGTCGTATCCAGGAATTCCTCCAACCAGTCCATGGCTTTGGGATGCAGGAAAATATCCGTCCATTCCATATATTCGTTGCCTCCCAGCAACCATGCTTCGCCTTCTCTGGTAGGATATTTTTGTATTTCCTGCAGGATAAACTTCCATTGCTCGGGAGTGGTCAAGGGGGGATCAATGGTGGGGCGGTAACTATGGTCCTTCTCATAACAAAAAGTGCACTTCACCGGGCAGGTTTTACCCAGACTGATCGGAATTTTACGCTCCCGTATCTCCTGCCGAAATACGTTGTATAAAACCTGATCGTCCATATCCCCTCAATCCCAGGCCTTAAAAACTTCGGTAAGGGACTCGTCGATCGGAACAATATCCTTTTCATTTTCGCTGAGTTCGTCGATCGAACATTTTAAATGAACAGCGGCACAACCCATGTAAGCAATACTCTCCTGAACCAGTTTGACGGACATGCCTTTCAACTTTTTCCCCAACTCTTCCAGATGGTTTTCGTCAAAAGGGTTGATCGCCGCGCCATTTTTGAAAGCTGTGATTGCTTCTTTATACTTTTTTTCGTTATGGTATTCAGTGCCCTCTTTGAAATAATCCTGAATCTGCCGCACCTGCTCCACTGTCGTCCTTTGCCTTGACATACCCTCTCCTTAAATCAGTAATATCTAATACTCCTGAATACAATCCCACCGAAAAACAGGAATCCCTACAAATTATCGTAATTTTCCCACATTCTATCATCGCTAGCGGCCCCGATGTCAAAAATTTACTGACAGGGACCGTACTAATGATAGATTTGGCTGAAGGGGAAAATGAGCCTTTTCGGCTGGACACAGGCCTAAATTAGGCCCTAAAAGACATTAAACTGCTACCGGGGATGGTACAGGATCGAAGTGCAGGGGAAAATAAAATACCCCCTTCTAAATTACAGAGGGGGGTAGTTTTTTTTTTGGAACCGCAGGGATAAAAAAATTATTCTCCAGATTTTTCAGCAGGCGGACCAGAAGCCTTGGAGTGCTCTTCATTACAAACGCCGTGAGGACATGGACCGGTTCCATAACAACCGACACCTGTAACCGTAAAAGCTAACAACATAAGAAAGATCACCAGTTTTTTCATTAAACGCTCCTCATTTTTAAACTGACTAACGCCTCAATCCCTTATCGAGTTATGGTTTTTATCAATATTTTTCAATAAATTCAATCAATTTTTTCATATACCGGCGCATTTTTCCGTTTAAGCCTCTCCATTTGCCTTTTGGCCGTCTGTTTTGCCCTCACAATCTGCAAATGGGCTTTAGTATCGATGCCAATAACCACGAAATAACCAATAATGGCCAAAATCACACCCACAATCAGTCCTCCTACCCAGAGAGACACAAAAACATCCCTGAATCCCTCCCAAAGCGGGACAAATGCAGACAAACCTGATTCCCAGACCTGGTCTAAATGAAATTCTCTATAGAGGCGCTCAAACTTGGCTTGATCGAAAGGCCGGCCCATTAAAATGGCCCCCAGATAATAAGTTCCCAGAAAAATGAAAGGCGCGGTTAACGCATTAGTTAATTGGGCGGCAACCACCGCGCAAATTTTACTGCACCTCAATAAGGCGGCTAAAAAGAGGGCGATGAAAGTTTGAATACCGAAGGTGGGGGTGGTGCTTATCAATAATCCTAAGGCTACCCCCCTGGCAAGACTTTCTGGGCTGGCCTGCAGGCGAATAAAACGATAATATAGATAACGGCAGGCACGTCGGATGCTTTCCATGAAAACCGCTTTGGCAAAATTTTTGAAAAAAGGTCCTTTACAATTATAACCTAAACTATATCATGAGTTTATGCCTTATTCTTCAGAAGATCAAAATTGGATTCGGGATCAACTTCATACCCAGCATGTCGGTCGGGAAATTATAACTTATACCACCGTAGAATCCACCAATGACCTCGCAAAGGAGTTGGTGACTGCCTGGGATAAAGAAGGGACCGTTATTCTGGCGGACTGTCAAACTCAGGGCAAAGGCCGGTCAGGGCGGACCTGGTACTCGGAGGAAAATGTCGGCATATATCTCTCCGTTCTGCTCAAACCGGGTCTGGCGCCTGAGCAAATCGCCCCCATTACCCTGATCGCTGGTGTCGCGCTGACTCAGGCTCTGAACGAATTCAGCCGAACCCGACCCGTTTTGAAATGGCCAAATGATATCCTCCTGAATGGCAAAAAAGTGGCCGGTATCCTGACGGAAAATCATAAGGAAGACGGACACTCGGGAATCATCCTTGGTATCGGGATCAATGTCAACCATACCCGGTTTCCAATTTCCCTCCAGCATATCGCCACCTCCCTGGCCATGGAAAACGGCGAAAGCTTTGAAAGACCTCCACTGATCGCTGCATTCCTCAATCATCTGGACAGGGAATACAGCGGTTTTCTGGAAGAAGGCCCCTCCCATGCCGCCCTTCAATGGAACCAGCACAGCGAAATGTTCGGCAAACACATCTCTCTGAAACAAGGGACCGAGACCTACTCTGGAACCGCCATGAAGTTGGACGATGAGGGACGCCTGGTGATATTGCTGGACAGCGGTGAAGAGATGGCGTTCGTGGCCGGAGAAATCACGTCGATGGAGTGAGTTCCGTTTCAACCGCCTATAGGCCCGAATACTCTCAAGTTCCGGGAAATTTAACAGAACACCCAAGCCTCTGGTTTAACCCTCCTATAACCACCTGAAAAACTTAACCTTAAAGATTAAACAAGACACCCCCAAAAGGGTTTGATAAAATCAGGCCTCCCTTGAACCGGATACCAACAAAATGAACGCCAAGCCTTCTATTGGGACAGGAAATGCTTGAAATCGGAATCACCTTTTTTATTATATTATTCTTCACTTTTCCCTTTCCCTGCCTGGCCCTTTGCCTTGGTTCCTGGACTTGTCATCTAATTTATCGCAAAATCCTTTTATTGAAATTTCAGCCCCCCGCCTGGGGGAAAATCGTCTGGGTTCACTTTTTAACCGGAGCGTTGGATACGATACTAAGTGCAATTATGGCGATGTTGTTATCGCTGACTGTTTATTTTTTAATTTTTGACAGCCTCAGACTCTTTATATTCAATTTCATTTTCTGTTTTTTAATCTCTTTTCGGTGGTTTGATTTCACCCAGGGTCTTTATCGCCACCTGGTATTAAAACTGCAAACGCTCTCCCTGCCACCCCCAAAAAATGGCGTTTTCTGCATGCTTATCGGACAACGACCCGGGAATGGCTGGGGATTGGGCATGAAATCCATTTCTCTCGACTCCGGTTATATCTATTGGGACGGAGTCCAAATGATTTTCGATGGAGTCATGGCCCGCCGGGAATTTACCCGAAAAGAGATATTAACGGTTGAAAAAATGAGCTCCGAAAAAATCAAAATCGTTCCCGTCAAGAATAACTTGAACGACGAAACCGAGTCATGGGTATTGGTCCTTCGGCAACAATTCTATCCGTTTAAATCCAGGGAATTACGGGACCAGTGGTTTCAACGGCTTTCCGGCATTCAGGAGGCGACCACCCCGGAATACGAATTACCAGCTATTTTGCCCTCACAAATACCATCGGCTTGAATAGCCGTCCGCCGAGTTATAGAATAATGTTTTAGACAATTCGAACCTTTACTTTCATTGGATAAAAATGAAGGTCTCCATAGAAAAAGATTACTACAAAATCCTCGGGGTCAATAAGAGCTCCAAAGTCAGCGATATCAAAAAACGGTATCGCGAACTGGCCCGAAAACACCACCCCGATACCAATCAGGGGAGCCAGAAGTCGGAGGAACAATTCAAGCAGATATCCGAAGCCTATGAGGTGCTGGGTAACGCCAAAAAGCGGAAAGAATACGATCAACTGCGCACCAATGGACGCCGCGGTCGATCAGCTCATTCCCCGGGAAACCGGAACGAACCTTACAACGATCCCTTCGACTTCGGCCGCCAATACACCCGGCAGGGCCCCAGAGAAAACCGACAGGACCCTTTCAGCCAGCCTCCTTTTGCCGACGAACCGGTCATGGACCCGGACATGCCCACCCGCGGATTCGATCTGCAATTTATGGTGGACGTCCCCTTTGTGGTCGCCGCCCTGGGGGGCACGATTCCCTACACCTACGACAAGCACGTCACCTGCCCCGAATGCAAAGGTTCGGGAGTTAATGATTTCGAGGATCCCTGTACTGAGTGCCAGGGCAAACAACGGGTCGTTAAAACCGTGACCCTGGATATTGACATCCCCTCCGGGGTGGCCGATCAATATACCCTGAAGTTTCCCAGACAGGGTGGCTCCGGACGCAACGGTGGCCCGCTGGGTGACTTGATGGTCAAAGTCTGCATCGAAAAACATCCTCATTTTAAAAAAGTCAAATCGGATGTTCACTCGGTCGTCGCTATCTCACCCGAGCTGGCCGAAAAAGGAGGCCTCCTGGAAATTCAATTACTCGATTCCAAAACAACCATCCACGTTGAGGATGGCACGTTGACCGGGGAAGAGCTCCGCATTCCAGGTGCCGGTTCGACGCAGCCCTGGGGGAAAAAACGCGGCGATTTTGTAGTCAAATTCCGGATCGATGAAAACTTGAGAAAAAAAAGAGCGGGCTAGTGCAGGCCGGACGGCCGCTGAGACGCGAGGGAATTTTCCAGGGAGTAGATCGAGATTAAGACGCGGGCGCGGGTTCAGTTTTGGCTTCTTCCGCCGGAGCCTCTTCTTTTTTGGGTGCCACGTCGCGGACCAGGCGGATAGAGGCCCAAATCTCCGCCGGGGGATACTTGAAATCGCTTCCGATCTTGAAATCGAACCGGACCACTTCTTCTTCCGTACATTCGGTAATCCAGGTATTACCGGCACACCCATCCGTGAAAAGAGGATCCATCGGGAACGGCGTACCGTTTTTATCAATCACCGTTTCCTTCCTGCCCTTCTCCACCAGAGTCGTGGCTTCAGCCTTACTGGGGATGCGCCAATCAGAGTGACCCGCAAACTTTTCCTTGTTTATCTTTTCAACATATTCCGTGTGCCCCGCCCAGGTATAAAACTGGTGCATATCCAGCCAGGCATCGGTCTGCTTCCACATCAATCCGGAATTGGGATCGGTAATGGTGCCGTCCTTATTGTTGACCAAAGGTTTCTTCTCGACCTTGGGTTTGGCCGCAGGCTTTGGCGCGGGCTTGGCCTCTGCGGCCGGTTTTGCCTCTTCGGCAGATGATGAGGATTTGTCTTTTTCTGGAGGAGTTTCTGACATCGCTATTTAATTAAAATCAGGTTCGACAAAAATTACTTTTCCACAAAGGCCAGGGCTTTATTCAGGATATCGTTCAAATCCTTGTTCGACTCATTCAGGCATTTCAGGATTTCGCTCAACTCCCCGGTGGAATAGGCTTCCAGTTGTTGCTTGTAATGGTTGCGGTAGCCACAGGCGTTATTCTTGACCCATTCCAATACGAATTGCTCGCACGCTTCCGAACGCTCCGCCGTCCACCCTTTCTTATTCAGAAAACGTGTTTGAGACTTCCTGATTATCTCGCAAATCAGATCACTTTTTATCTGAGTCATGGTCCGTTCCATCTATGGTCCGCCCTGGACCAGCACCCCGATCCGCAAGGAATCGGTACTTTAAATCGACTGTTTCATATTGTCAACCGGAAACAAGGGTGTCCATTATTCAAATTCAAAAATCCAACAGGCCAGTGGCTCCACCTCACTCCCTGCTCGCTCACTAATAGTTTATCGCTATCTCAGTCACGAAAAAAACCGAAAAATCGCCACCAAGTGGTTCCTATAAACCATTAAATTCATTAAGTTTAAGATCGCAGTTTTCGCGGGTCCAGGCGGTCTCTTAACCCCTCACCCAAAAAGTTGAACGATAAAATGGTCAGAAAGATCGCCAGCGAAGGAAACAGGATCAGGTGAGGATAAAATTTGAGCGCTGTCCAGCCGTCGTTCGCCAGTGTCCCCCAACTGCTGGATGGAGGCGCAATCCCAAGACCGATAAAACTGAGCGTCGATTCCGCCAGAATCGCCACCGGAATACGAAAGGTCAGAGTCACGATTAAGACACCCCAGATATTGGGAAGGATTTCATGAAACACAATCCGTCCATGACTGGCGCCAATGGCCCGCGCCGCTTCGATATATGCAAACTCTTTTATCCGGAGCACCTCCCCCCGCACCAGCCGCGCCACGGTCACCCAGCTCACCAGGGTGAGCGCCAGAAAAATCCCCCAGAGTCCCCTGCCCAGCACCACCATGATCAAAATAATCATCAGCAGATCCGGTAGGGCAAACACCACATCCACAATGCGCATCATCACATTATCGGTCCGGCCGCCGACATAACCTGAAACGGCTCCGTAGACCGTCCCGATCACCACGGCAATCAATGTGGTAAACACTCCGATAAAAAGCGAAGTCTGCGCCCCATAGATCATCCGGGAAAACACGTCGCGTCCCAGTTGGTCCGTCCCCATCCAGTGGGTACCATCCGGCAGAGCGAGGGTTTTCAGGGTGTCCTGCGTTTCATAGGAATAGGGAGCCACCCACGGTGCAAACACAGCGCACACCGCCAATCCCAATAAAAAGATCGCGCTCAGTTTGGATGGCAGCTGCATTTTAGTGAACATCATTCACACCTTCGTTCCGGCAAGGGATATCCGCGGGTCCAGCTTCATGTATACCAAATCCACAACAATATTTGCCAAAACGATCAATACCGCATACACCAGCGTCACTCCCATAATCAGTGGGTAATCACGATTGGTCACGGCAGTGATGAAAAAATTCCCCATGCCCGGCACGGAAAAAATAAACTCAATCACAAACGAACCCGTCACCAGCCCCGCCGTCAACGGCCCCATCACCGATACGATGGGCGTGATCGAATTGCTCAGCGCATGCTTGAGCAATACCCGTGTCTCGCTCAACCCCTTGGCGCGGGCGGTGCGGATATAATCGGCTCCCAATACCTCAACCACCGTCGACCGGGTGAGCCGTGCGATGTACCCCGCAAATCCCGCACCCAGAGCAAAGGCGGGCAGGATGACATGTCTCGGACCCTCCCACAACGCGGGAGGCAACAGGTGCCATTGATGCGAAAACAGCAGGATCAACAACGCGCCCAGCACAAAACTGGGCAGGGAAATTCCCAGCGTGGCGGCGAAAATACAACTGTGGTCAATCCACGAATTCTGCCGCGCGGCGGACAGAACTCCGAAAGGAATTCCCAATCCCAGGGTAACCAATACCGCGCACAGCCCCAGCACCAGCGATACCGGAAATGCCTCAAGAATGATATCGGACACGTCCCGCCCGACATACTTGTACGAGGGCCCCATATCGCCCTGCAGTATCTGCTTCATATACAACAGGTACTGATGCCAGACAGGCTTGTCGAGATGGTACTTGGCTTCGATGTTGGCGATGATCTCGGGAGGGAGTTTCTTCTCTGTGTCAAATGGCCCGCCGGGCACCAGATGCATGATGCCGAAGGTCAACGTGGCGACGGTCAGGAGAACCGGAATGCCATGTCCAAGACGTTTGAAAAAATACATCCACATGGCGAGTATCCTACAAGAGAATATCTCCGGGTGCAATTCGGAGGAGAAAGGCCTGGTTCACAATAATTCCTCCTCCCGGGGCCAGACTAAGATATAATGTCTCGTTTCGCCCCAATTTTCGCGGAAAGAAGCCCTATGAATTACGAATCACTTAAAGAGTTTATCGCGCGGCTGGAATCTGAAGGAGAACTGGTTCGCATTACGGAACCCGTTTCTCCAGTCCTGGAAATCACCGAGATCACCGACCGCGTTTCTAAAAGCCCAGATGGCGGCAAGGCCCTTTTGTTCGAAAACGTGGAAGGCTCCAGCATGCCGGTGCTGATCAACGCGTTCGGGAGTTGGCGGCGTATCCAGATGGCTTTGGGCGTATCCAGCCTCGAAAAAATTGCGCGCGAAATTGAGCGTTTTATCAAAATCGCTCCGCCTGCAACATTGATGGACAAAGCCAAACTCATTCCCATGCTCCTGCAGGCTTCAAATTTTCCACCGAAAACCGTCTCCGCCAAACAGGCATCCTGCCAGGAGGTGGTGATGACCGGTGACCAAGTGGACCTGAGCCGCATCCCGATCCTCCAGTGCTGGCCGGACGACGCCGGACGGTTCATCACCTACCCGATCGTCATCAACCGCAGTCTCGACCGGACGATCCGCAATGTCGGGCTGTACCGAATGCAGGTCTACGATAAAAAAACCACCGCCATGCACTGGCATATCCATAAAGACGGCGCACACTTTTTTCATGAATACCGGAAAGCCAATCAGCGCATGGAAGTGGCGGTCGCCATCGGGGCCGATCCCGCATCGTGCTACGCCGCATCGGCTCCCCTGCCCTACGGCATCGACGAGTTCCTGCTGGCCGGATTCATCCGCAAAAAAGCGGTGCCGCTGGTGAAATGTAAAACGGTCGACCTCGAAGTTCCGGCGCACGCCGAAATTGTCCTGGAAGGATACATTGACCCGGCGGAAATGCGCCTGGAAGGCCCGTTCGGCGACCATACCGGATATTACTCGCAGGATGGCGACTACCCGGTGTTTCATGTGACCGCCGTCACCCACCGCAAGGATCCAGTATACCTGACCACCATCGTCGGTATCCCTCCGCAGGAAGATTTTTACCTGGGTAAGGCAACCGAACGGATTTTCCTGCCTCTGCTCAGAACACAACTGCCGGAGATTGTTGACATGAACATGCCGCTGGAAGGCGTGTTTCACAATTGCGTCATCGTGAGCATCGAGAAACGTTATCCGATGCAGGCTCGGCGCGTCATGAGTGCCCTGTGGAGTCTGGGACAGATGAGCTTCGTCAAAACCATCGTCGCAGTAGATGCCGGTGTAGATGTCCAGAACGAAGCGGAAGTATTGAAACTCCTGCTCAGCGAAGTTGACCTGAAACGTGACCTGTTTTTCTCGGAAGGTATTCTCGATGTACTGAACCACGCATCCGATCAGGCCCTGTATGGTTCAAAGTTGGGAGTCGATGCCACCCGCGCCATCGAGGGCGAACCACCGCGTATGATATTGCCAAGCAAAACTCAAACTCCTGCCCCTGGCATCACGGATCGGATCAAAGAAAAATTTTCAGAAGTAAACAGTTGCCGCCTGGTCGATATATCCTCATGCCGACCGATTCTTTTGGTCGCCCTAAATAAAACCGGGCCGGGTCAGGGAATACAATTCATCCAAAAGTTTTTCGAAGACGACGCCCTGCAATCGGTCAGCGTGCTCCTGGTGCTTGAGGAACATGTGGACCTCGACAACACCTCGCAGGTTTTATGGAAACTGTTCAACAACCTAGACCCCAAACGCGATACCTGTATTTCCGGCCAACGTGTCGGGATCGATGTCACGCGTAAAAATTCCGAGGAAGGTTACCATCAGGACTGGCCGGAGGAAATTGTCATGTCCTCTGAGATCATCCAAAAAGTCGACCGGAAATGGAACGACCTACTTAAAGCATAACTTTAACTTAACTAATACAACTATATAAAATGGCATTAGAAAACATAACCATAAAGGGCGCCCGCGAGCACAACCTGAAGAACATCAGCCTGACCCTGCCACGGGAGCAACTGGTGGTCATTACCGGCCTCAGCGGATCGGGAAAGTCGTCGCTGGCATTCGACACCATCTACGCCGAGGGTCAGCGCCGCTACGTCGAATCGCTTTCGGCCTACGCCCGGCAGTTTCTGGAGTTGATGGAAAAGCCGGACATCGATTATATCGAAGGCCTGTCGCCCGCCATCGCCATCGAGCAGAAAACCTCCAGCAAGAATCCCCGGTCCACCGTCGGCACAGTCACGGAGATCTACGATTACCTGCGCCTGCTGTACGCCCGGGTCGGTCATGTGTTCTGTTACGGTTGCGGACGCCAGATCGCTTCCCAAACCGTTCAGCAAATCACCGATCAGGTGCAGAACATCCCCGAAGGCAAAAAGGTAATGATCCTCGCACCCATCGTGAAGGATCGCAAAGGGGAATTCAAAAAGGACCTGCTCGACCTGCAGAAAAAGGGATACGTGCGGGCGCGCATCAACGGCGAGGTGCGGCAGTTGGAGGAGGGTATCGAGCTCAACAAAAAATTCAAGCACAGCATCGAAGCAGTCGTCGACCGCCTCATCATAAAAAGCGAAATGGGCAAACGGCTGGCGGACTCCATCGAGACCGCCCTGAAACTGGGTGAAGGCAGTCTCGTGGTCTCGATCCTGGCCGGAAACAAGTCGGAAAAAGATGAAGAACTGCTCTTCAGCGAGAAGTTCGCGTGCAGTTACTGTGGCATCAGTTATCCGGAACTGGAGCCCCGCCTGTTCTCCTTTAACAATCCGACAGGTGCCTGCTTCAAATGCGATGGGCTCGGCAACAAGATGGAAATCGATCCCGATCTGGTGGTGCCCGACGCTTCTCTCTCGATTCGTGACGGCGCGATTCATCCCTGGCAGAAAAAAACCTCCATCAACTTTCACCAGATGGTGGAGGCTTTGGGGCAGAATTTTAAATTCAAATTGAGCACACCCTTCAATAAAATTCCCGAAGAAACCCGATCTATCCTCCTGTATGGAGCGGGTGACCAGGCGGTGAAATATTTTTATGAGAAAGGCGGTAAACGGCAGACCTACACCGGGACTTTTGACGGCATCATCCCGGACCTGGAGCGCCGCTACCATGAAACCGATTCGTCCTCGCAACGGGATGAAATCGCCCGTTATATGCGCGCCCTGCCCTGTCCAGCCTGCAACGGCACACGTTTGAAGAAAGAGGCTGTCTCGGTGCGGGTCGGAGAAAAAAATATTGTAGAGCTGACCGGGCTCTCCATCGGCGCGCTGGGCCAGTTCTTCGATCAACTGAAATTCAGCAAGCAGGAGTACTCCATCGCCCGGCGCGTCGTCAAGGAAATCAAAGAGCGGCTCAAATTTTTGGTGGACGTCGGTCTCGACTATCTGACGCTCAACCGCACCTCCGCCACGCTTTCCGGTGGGGAAAGCCAGAGAATCCGCCTCGCCACACAGATTGGTTCCAGCCTGATGGGGGTGCTGTACGTACTGGACGAACCGAGCATCGGACTGCACCAGCGTGACAACGACCGCCTGCTGGCCACGCTCACCAAACTGCGCGACCTCGGCAATACCGTCATCGTAGTCGAGCACGACGAAAACACCATCATCGCCGCCGATTATGTGGTCGACCTCGGACCGGGCGCGGGCATTCACGGTGGAGAGGTTATTTTCGCAGGAACTTCAAAAGATTTACTGAAGCATAAAACCTCTCTAACCGCGCAATATCTGTCGGGCCGCAAACAGATTCCCGTTCCCAAAAAACGCCGGCAGGGAAACGGTCATTTTCTGGAAATCAAAGGCGCTCAGGCCAACAACCTGAAGAATATCGACGTCAGTATTCCTCTGGGATGCCTCACCTGCATCACCGGTGTTTCCGGTTCGGGAAAGAGTACACTGACCATCGACATCCTGTACAAGGCCTTGGCCAGCCATTTCTGGAATGCGATGGACAAGCCGGGGGTGTTCAAGAAGATCAAGGGCATTCATCATCTTGACAAGGTCATCGATATCGACCAGTCGCCCATCGGCCGCACGCCGCGATCGAATCCGGCCACCTACACCGGCCTGTTCACCCTGATCCGGGATTTGTTCGCGGAGGTACCGGAGTCGCGCCTGCGGGGGTACCGCCCCGGCCGTTTCAGCTTCAACGTGAAAGGCGGACGATGCGAGGCGTGTCAGGGCGACGGCCTGATCAAAGTGGAGATGCATTTTCTGCCTGATATTTTCGTGACCTGCGAGGTGTGTCAGGGCAAACGCTTCAACCGCGAAACGCTTGAAATTCTATATAAAGGCAAGACCATCGCCGATGTGCTGGAAATGACCACGGAAGAAGCGGAGGGATTTTTCCAGAATATTCCAGCGATTCGATCCAAACTGGAAACCATCACCAGTGTCGGGCTCGACTACATCCACCTCGGACAGCCCGCGACGACCCTTTCCGGCGGTGAAGCTCAGCGCGTGAAGCTCGCCAAGGAGCTCAGCAAACGCAGTACGGGTCAGACGTTATATATCCTCGACGAACCCACCACCGGTCTGCACTTTCACGATATTGGGCATCTGTTGGGGGTAATTTCCAAACTGGTGGACGCGGGCAACAGCGTGGTCATCATCGAACACAATCTCGACGTGATCAAAACCGCCGACTACATCATCGATCTTGGACCCGACGGCGGCGACAACGGCGGTCAGGTGGTCGCCTGCGGCACTCCGGAAGAAGTGGTGAAGGCAAAGCAATCCTACACGGGGCAATACCTCAAACCCTGCCTGAACAACAAATAACTCCCCCTACACCTTTCTCAATAAAAATTTATTTTCTAATAAAATCAAAGATATAGACTCCCTCTCTCCTCATCCAGAGTAAAAAAGGAACCCCCCGCGCACAACCAGCATCTAAATTTTCGCATTACTTTATCCTAATGGGGAGAGTATCCAAAGTATCCTACCTGGATCATTCAATTTCTATGCGAACCCCCACACACTACGGGTTCACCATTACTGAAGGAGAATGAACAATGAAAAAACGAAAAGTCGCAACCAATCCCAACGAAGAAATCGGAGACTACATGGTCAGTCCGGTTTTGAGTGTCAGCTCCGATACCTCGACTCAAGAAGCCGCCCAACTCATGGAATCCAAGCATGTCGGATCGCTCCTGATCAAGGACGGCGAAACCTTTGTCGGCATCATTACGGAAACGGATTTAACGCGGAAAATTGTGGCGAAGGGGCTGCAGGATAAAAACCCCAAGGTGAGTGACATCATGACCGCGCCGCTCCAGACCATCGACTGTCACGAACCCATTGTGGACGCCAATCAGTTGATGGCCAACAAAAGGATTCGTCATCTTGCGGTCACGGATAACGGTCAGGTGGTCGGCATGCTCTCGGTCCGGGACCTGATCCATTACTACGCCAATCCAAGGATGCGGTCCTGGTAGGAAGGCGAAATTCAACTAACTGATTAAAAATTTTTTTGGGATGGATTAATCGGATTTCTTGGTTTCGAGGCGGGCCAGGGCGCGGAACAGTTTGTCCTGGGCTTCTTTGAATTCCTTTTCTTCGAGGCCTGCTTTTTCGAGCACTTTTTCAGCGGCGGCCCGTGCGGCTTCGGCGCGGTCG
>JAOUPX010000075.1 GCA_029879645.1 Nitrospinota bacterium | reverse complement strand
AAGATTGCCGTACAGACCCAGCTTTTTCAGCTTGGCAAAATAAGGCGAGGACGCAATCGCCTTCACCCCGTCGTCGCTGATCACATTGCCGTACAGATCGAGTTCGGTCAGGTTCTTGAAGTGCTCGCAGTTGGCGATATCCTTCGCCCCCTCGTCGCTGATGCTGTTGTTGGGCAGGCGCAGGGACCGCAATTTGCCGCGCTTCAATTGCGGCGACTGGGTGACCTCGCGCGCGCCTTTATCCCCCAGGTTATAATTGCTGAGGTCCAGACTCCGTTTGTCCGGACTGAGAAACTGTTTGATCAAATATTCAGTACTGGCCACAAAACTTCCTTTCCCTGACTCGACACCGCTCCGCAGAAGGCATCAGGCAGATTCGTAAAATATCGGACATTTGGAGAAGTATATCACAGGTCGGAGGCCCGTTTGAGGCCCGGAAATCACAGACTCAGATAGCGCGCCACAAACATCAGGGCGATCACCCACATGCACCAGTGCACCTCCCGTACCCTGCCGCACAGGAGTTTGATAATCGGATAGGAAATAAATCCCAGCGCCATGCCGTCGGCGATGCTGTAGGTCAGCGGCATGCCGATAAGGATCAGAAATGCGGGGAGGGATTCGTCCCACTGACCCCAGTGAATGCGGGGGACATTGGCCGCCATCATGCTTCCGACGATGATCAGCACCGGAGCGGTGATGGGATACAGGGTGACCCCTTCAGCGGGGGAATACCCGCCGCCGATCATCCGGGCCAGCGGAGAGAACAATAACGCCAGCAAAAACAACAGGGCCGTGACCACGCTGGCCAGTCCGGTTCGCCCCCCCTCGGCCACCCCGGCGGCGCTTTCGATATAACAGGTGACCGTCGAGGTACCCAGCATCGCCCCGGCGGTGGTGCCGACCGAATCGGGCATTAGCGCTTTTCGGGCGCGCGGCAGTTTGCCCTCCTTCAAAAATCCGCCCTGGTGCCCCACCCCCACCAGCGTGCCGGCGGTGTCGAATAAATCCACGAACAGGAACACCCCGGCAATGGTGAGCAGGCCCAGATCAAGGGCACCCAGAATATCGAGTTGCATCCAGGTCGGGCCCAGGCCGGGCGGCGGAGAGATCAAACCCTGATACTGGACCAATCCCAGAGGCAGGCCGAGGGCCGCCATCGCGACCATCCCAATCAGGATGGCACCTTTGACTTTTCTCTGCAGGAGGGTGGCGATCAGGATCACGCCGCCGAGGGTGAACAGGGCGGGCAGGCTTTTCAGGTGTGCCAACTGCACGAGCGTTGCCGGATGGTCAACCACCAGTCCGCCCTGCACCAATCCTATGAAGGCGATGAACAGTCCGATGCCGACAGCGATGCCGATCTTCAGGTCGTCCGGGATGCTGTTGATGATGACTTCGCGGAACCGGAGCAGGGTTAGCAGGATCAAGCCGATTCCCGAAAGGAACACCGCCCCCAAGGCAACCTGCCAGGAGATTCCCTGCCCCAACACCACACTGAATGTGAAGTAGAAGTTGATGCCCATCCCCGGCGCCAGGGCAATCGGATAGTTCGCCCACAGGCCCATAATGAGGCAGCCGATGGCGGAAGCGATGCAGGTGGCGGTCATCACCGCGCCAAAATCCATTCCCGCCTGCGCCATGATGGCCGGTTGCACAAAAATGATGTAGGACGCGGTCAGAAACGTGACCAACCCCGCCCGCACCTCGGTCCCCACCGTGCTCTGATTTTCACTGATACCGAAAAACCGGTCGAGAGTATTCTGAAAATCCGGCATAAGGGAACACCTTCTGGAGTTTTCAAAAAAGAGGAATTGCTGGACTGAGCTCAGGCGCCCAGAAAACGATTCTGCACCAGCGCCACTTCTTCCTCCCGTGAATGGATGAGGCCGTTGAGACGCGCATCCCGCAGGGTTTTAAACACCGTCTTGAAGACCGGACCCGGCTTGATTCCCATATCGATCAGGTCATCACCGGTGAGCGACAGCCGGGCCGAGTCGTGGTACTCGGTAAAAAACAGCACGATATATTTGTTGATCTGCTCGCTACCGGAAACCGCCATCAGCAGTAAAACCGCTTCGGGCGAAAGATCGGACAGTAAATTGTAAATTTCGCTGGGCTGGAGTTTGTTTTTATTCTTGAATATTTTGAGCCGGGATTTGCAATAATTCAGGTCCTCCCGTACCCGTCGCCGATGTTTCTGCGACAGGTGGAGCTTCGTAGCGGCGCGGGAAATTTCGCGGCCATCGAGAGAATACAGCATCGCCAGCAGGTAAACATGGCCCTCGTCGCAATCCTGCACCAGGTGGACGATCCGGGAAAGGGAGAACACCTCCCGCACCCGCTCGATCACTTCAAAATCTTTCTTATGCTTCAACACCTTGGGATGAATAAACTGGAGCAGATCCAGTTCCTTCATCCGGCGTAGGCAGTCCAGCGGATTGGGCTCTTTCAGGATCAACACCAGTTCGTTATAGAGCCGCGCACCGCTCAATTTCTCGATGAATTTTTTCTTCACCGCACGCTTGATGAACGATTCGGTCTGCTTACCGATGCGGAATCCCAGCCGCTGTTCAAAGCGTATGGCCCGAAACGCGCGCGAAGGGTCTTCAATGAAGCTGAGGTTGTGGAGGACCCGCACCACCTTGTCCTTCAAGTCCCGCTGGCCGTTGAAAAAATCGAGCAGGGTAAACGCATCCTGGCCGTTGAGCTTGAGAGCCAGGCTGTTGAAGGTGAAATCGCGGCGGAACAAGTCCGACTTGATGGAACTCATTTCCACCGTCGGCAGGGCGGCAGGATGCTTGTAGTATTCAGTGCGCGCCGTCGCCACGTCCAACTTGGACCCATCCGGCAGGCAGACCACCGACGTCCCGAATTTCTGATGGCTCACCACTTTGGCGTTCAATTCTTTTCCCAGGGCTTTGGCAAACTGGATGCCATCGTCTTCGATCACAATATCCATATCGAAGTTGTCGATACGCAGAAGCAGGTCTCGCACAAATCCGCCCACCACATAGGCGGACACGCCCTGGCGGTCGGCCACTTCGGCAACCGTGTACAGGAGGGACATGACTTCCTTCGGCAGGCGTTCCGCCATCATGCTTTTGACATGCTTGACCGCCACCTCGCCGCGCTCCAGCAGGGACGCATAGGGTCCGGTCGAATACCGCGACAAATCCTGGTGCAGAATCCGCAACAGGTCTCCCCGGCTCACAATCCCTACCAGATTGCCGTTTTTGGGATTCACCACTGGAACGACCTTTTGCTTGTCCTCGATGATCGTCGGAATGATGGTTTTGAAGTACGCTTCCGGGGTGGTAATGGCAAATTCGGGAGCCATCACCTCCTCGGTCTTGTGCCGGCCCATTTTGTGGTGCAGGGCCTTCTCCACCGTCTGCCGGGTGATGATGCCGACAGGCTTTTTCCCGGACAGAACCGGCAGGGTGTTCAGATTAAAGCGGGTCATCTTTTTCTCGGTTTGCTCCAGGGTATCTCCTGCTTTTACAGAAATCACCGGGTAGTGCATGACCTCCTTGATGCGATTCAGGGGTTCCACCTTGTCGTTTAACACGGCCATGAGTTTTTCCCGCGCCTGGACCAGGGTAAGGTCGCGGGTGCTGGCCGCCGCGGCGTTGGTATGCCCGCCCCCGCCGAATTCCCGTAAAATATGAGCCACGTTAAGCTCTTCCGTCCGGCTTCGGCCAATCAAGTATACCCGCGACTCCAGGAGGATCAGGGCAAACGCGGCATTCAGGTTTTCCAGTTCCATCAGGCGGTAAACCACCACCGCCAGATCCCCGACATAATAATCCAGCGTGGCGGTACACAGCGCCACGTCAACGCCGTTGAAATTGTGGATTTCCAGATTCTTGATTAAATCGTTCATCACCCCCAGTTGTTCTTCATTCAAACGGGCTTCGACAAACTCGGCCACCGTATTCAGGTCCGCTCCCCCCGCCACCAGACGGCCCACTGAATAAAAATCTTCCGGGGTGGTGGAAACGGATATCAGCGAATGGGTATCCTGATAGACGCCCAACGCCATCAGGGTGCATTCTTCAGGAGACAGCTCGACGCCGCGCTCGGTCAATTCTTCACACAGAATAGTGGCGGAAGACCCGCGTTTGCGGATCACCGACCGGTCTGCTTTCAGGGGATTCGCGACATCCATATGATGGTCGTAAACGTGGACCTCCACACCCTCCTTGCCCAGAAGATTTTTGAAGATGCCAATGCGCTCCGGGTCCTGGGTGTCGACTACAATCAGGCGGGTGACCTGATCGAGATCCACATCCTTGATCCGGGAAAAGTGGAAGGGAGGATGGAGAGCTTTCAGATAATCCTGCAGGGGTTTTTCCATGGAACCGGAAAATACCATTTTGGCTTCCGGATACAGTTTCTGCGCGGCCACCATGGCGGCCATGCAATCGAAATCGGCGCTGAAATGTGTGGTAATCACATGCATGACGGCTACGCATTAAAAGAATTCAGGAGGCGGGAGGCCCTGTTTTCAACCGGGTTCACCCGCTTCTACTATAACACGGGTTTGGAATCTGGCTGTCTGGGGTAAGGTGCAGATGCGGTTGTCGCAGGAGCGGAACCTGAGGGTTCCGGTAATCGGGTACACCCCCGGCGGCAGGCCTGCCGGAACCGAAAACAACCGGCTGAATTCAACCTGACCGGAATGAGTTTTCATTATTTTTTCCATGACTTCGTCCCGGACCAGCGTTGGCGGGGTTTCCTGCCAGCTGCTTTGTGGATCGAATACCATCTTTTCCATTTCTATGCGTGTCGCCACGGACCCATCTTCCGATTGTTTCTCGAGAGAGTACAAGTGCCATCCTTTGTCCAGAACCGCCACCACATAAAGCCAAAATGTTTCTCCCGAACGAACCCTCTCTTTGTCTGACAGGGAGCTCAGTTTAAGCGGCAGACTGTGGTTTTTGGATTTTTCAAAATCCTGATAGGAATCGAATCCATATCCGCGGGAAACGGATAGCAGGAAAAGAGAACAGACGACAACTGCGGAAAGAAGAATTAAACTCTTTGGCCTGGGAGCCAGAAGCCGGATCTTTTTTATAAGGCGGGAGTGGAACACCAACAACGGCTCCATGGATAATTACTCTTGTGAACGCTTCAGATATTTTTCTATGAGATCTACGAATTTAGAAGGCGCTACGGCACCCGAAAACATTTCCCCGTTAACCGTTGCCGTGGAGGAGTTATAAGTACCTATGATAAATGTGGGGGTTCCCTGAATACCCAGAGAAATGCCTTCCTCAAGGTCGTTCTCGACCCGCTTCTGGTATTTACCGGAGTCCAGACATTTTTCAAAGGAAGATGTGTCGCGGATACCTGCCCGACGGGCGTTTCGGATAAGCTCCAACTTATTTTGCTGGAGGCGGCGGGCATCAAGAAAAATGAGGCTTTGGAACTGCCAGAACCGACCCTGATCCCGGGCGCATTCCACCGCTTCCGACAAACTTCTCGCCTCCTGGTGAAGCGGAAAATGGCGAAACCCGAATTGCACGGTTTCAGAATATTTTTCGCGCAGACCTTGCAGAGTTTCCTGAACCTTGCGGCAGAAAGGACACAAAAAGTCCGAGTATTCCATAACAAAGACCTTTCGATTCTCTGCATCTTTACCGTTGAACCACAGCATGGCCGAACCCACATGGGCTTTCAGGCGAAAGTCATTCGGTGGTTTAAAGTAATCCACCACCCAGCCCTTTTCCACGGCCTCCTGATACCGGGATTCCAGGTTATTCATATAGCCCTGCCTCTGCATTTTCTCCAAATAAGACCTGATCTGTCCTTCCAACTGGTCCAGATCACCCAACTCCTTGATTCCAGGCTCGTTTAAATAAAAATGCTCGACGTCCTTCGCGGTTATCTGGGAAAGGTCTTCGGATTGAAGCTCGGGATGGGATTCGGAAAGAAGTTGCACCACTTTCTGCTTGAGAAAAGCGTTTTGCATCTGATACAGGTGCACCATCATTTCGTGAATCTGGGCATTTTTGAGATCGTCCAAAGTTATCGGACTACCGTCTACAGTGGCCACTATGGGATTGTTGGAATAGGTAATGAACTTTTCAGTTTTGCCTTCAGCTTTTTCCTGGGTCTGAGCCAGAATCGTTCCAGGAAAACTGAAGTTCAGGAGGAGTGTTGCCAGAGAAAGGGAAAAACCGATCTTAAAAAAACGATGCATAATATATCCAGGGGCACTTATTATTTAAATCCGGATCCGGGCGGGTTTCTTACGCCAACAACCGATGAAGTTCACAATCTCTCCTTGCCATTAACCCTATTATCCAACATTTGAACGGTCAATCGCAATGGGATTGTCAAAGAAGAAAAAGCCTGATTTACAGAGGTTTATAAAACAAAAGGGCGGCTGGCGCCGCCCTTCCTCAAATTTTAAAGTCTCATCTGAAATTTAAATCCATTGACTCCCCGCCTGATTAACTTGCCTTCAGGGATTCCTCCGGGTTCAAAAACTTATGACAGTTTTGCGCCAGTTCGAGAAAAGCCTTGGCCGCCGCGGAATCGGGCCGGGACAGGACCACCGGTTCCCCGCTGTCTGACCGGACCGCCACTTCCATATCCAGAGGAATACTTCCCAGATAGGGGAGCACCAGCTCTTCGGCCAGTTTTTTACCACCCCCGCGTTTGAACACGTCGATTTCCCCAGAGCAATGCGGACAATTCATGGTGCTCATATTCTCGATAATACCAACGATGGGAACATTACTGTCGCGGGCGAAAGAAATCATCTTGCGGGCATCCAGAAGAGCCAGATCCTGCGGAGTCGTGACCACCACGCATCCATCCACCTCACCAATGAAATCGATGATGGTGATCTGCTCGTTTCCGGTTCCGGGAGGCAGATCGATCAACAGGTAATCCAGCTCGCCCCAGTTGATGTTGCCAAGAAGCTCGATGATGAAATCGTATTTCACCGCATCCCGCCAGGCGATGTGCATATTGGGATCCTCAATCAGAAAGCCCAAAGACGCCACCTTGAGTCCGTTACGGGTTTCGTAAGGAATGATACCGTCATCCTCCGCCTTGAGACGGATACTTTCGGCATTGAGTAATTTCGGGATATTGGGGCCATGCAGATCGGCGTCAGCCAATCCGACTTTATATCCCCTTTCCGCCAACGCGATGGCCAGGTTGGTGGTGACAGTGCTCTTACCGACACCACCCTTGTTACTGCCGACAATCAATTTGAATTTGATATCGTTCATCCGGTGGTTGACCAGCCAACGGTTGTGTTCGTTATGATCGGCTTTGCAATCGTTATCGTTATTGTATTCACACATTTCGCAGGTGTGAAGCAAACGGCATTCTCCGGTAACAGGTAAATCCATTAAATCCTCCGTGTTCCCTTTAAGTGAAAAATAAGGATTTCGATCATTAATCTAAAATTATTAATCTTTTAAGGTTATGGTTAGCGCAAGTATATAATGATTTTTCCTCATATGGAAAGGATAAAAAGGGTTCTGCCGGAAACCCGAGAAATTTGAATAAATTGAAAATAAATTGAATCCATTTTATAATGACTCCGCTCTAAATCCTTAAATCTGAATGCAGTACTGTTCCGGTCCACTGCCTCAGAGCTCGGGCAAGTTCCTCCCGAACGTCTGACCAAATTTAAACATTTATATTCAAACAGTTACGCCATCCAGCAGTTTGGATACGGCGAAACAGGTTTTTCAGGAATCCGGCCGGAGATATCATCTTCCAACCGGATCCAAATTTCATCCCTTAACTTCATATTGGAGGAAGCGTTTCCATGAACAAACTGTTTTTGAAACTGAGTGCTCTTTTGTTGACCCTGCTGGTTTTCAGCCTCTCTACCGCTCTGGCGGGAACCCGCGCAATTGCCATCTCCGAACCGGCTAGCGGCGCGACTGTTTCCAGCCCGGTTAAAGTTTGCATGGTCGCTCACGGTGTGACCGTTGAGCCGGCTAAAAACGGTGTAAACGATGATAAAGGTCATCACCATATCCTGATCGACGCCGATCTGCCGACCGACCTGAGCAAGCCTGTTGGCAAAGATGCCCAGCATGTTCATATGGGCGACGGTTCCACCTGTAAAGAGCTGAATCTGGATGCCGGTATCCATGTCATCCGCGCCCTGTTCGCCCAGGGTAATCACGTTCCTTTCAACCCGCCGATCACCGCCACGGTAATCGTCAACGTGAAGTAAAATTTATATGGTAGAGGGGACCCCCGCTTTGGGGGTTCCTTTGACCCTATATTTTGCCCCCCCTCCCTGAATTCGGTTGTAATCCCATTCCTCTGTTATACAATTCCTATTAAGTACTTCCGAAGCCCTGCTATGCGGGTTTAATCGACAATCCGGGTGTCTATGTTGGAATTTATGCATAAATCATTCAGCTTGAGTCGAACCATCCTTACAGGAATATTCCTGGTTCTGTTTTTGACGGGTGGCCCGGCTTTCGCTCACGAGGTCAATAAAAATGCCATCGTCCTGCTGGTCACCAAGGGGGACAAGGGCCAGACCATTGGTACTGGGACCGGCTTCATCGTCAAGCCCGATGGCACGCTGATCACAAATTATCACGTTCTGGTGGATGCGGTATCTGTTGATGCAATCTTCAGCAATGGCGAACGGGTGCCGGTTCAAGGGGTGATAGGACTCGACAGGAGCAAGGATTTCAGTGTCCTGAAGCTTGAGGGCGATCTGTATTCGACGCTGGAAGTCGGCGACTCCGACCGGTTGAAGGAATACGACTATGCCAGTGCGCTGGGTTATCCTTCCCAGGCGGTGCAAATGGAACGAGGTGGATTGAAGGGAGCCCTTCTGCAAACCTACGGATTCATTTTGGGAATCCATCCGCAGGCGCTTCCGGGATTTTCATATATCTACACCACAACCCCGTTTGAACCAGGATTCAGCGGCGGGCCGCTGGTCAACAAGGACAATCAGGTGGTGGGGCTGGCCACACTGGAAGGCCGTTCGATCAATCTGGCCCTGCCGATCAATGCCCTCAAATCCCACATCAAGGGCCAAAAACTGCTCACCTTTCAACAATTATTGAAGGCGGACCAACTTTCCAAGGAAGCCATGTACTATCGCGGCAACTTTGCCCTGTACGCCATGGGGGAGTCCGACAAAGCCATCGAGCTGTATCAAAGCGCCCTCAAAATAGATCCGAATTACGTCCCGGCCCGATACGATCTGGCGGTCGCTTACCGGGGCCTGGGCGAAGTCGAAAAAGCCATTCAGGAATACGAAAAAGTTTTGAAGATCAATCCCCGGTTTCCCGAGGCATTATCCAATCTGGGCGGGCAGTATTTCAGGCAGGGCCTTGTGGACCAGGCCATCACGTATTTTCGCCGGGCCATTGAAGTGTATCCCAATTTCATTCAGGCGTTATCCAACCTTGGGGCGGCGCTCAACAAGCAGGGAAAATATCAGGAGGCGCTTCCCCATTTGAAAAAGGCCCTGGCGCTCGACCCGGAATTTGCAGTGACTTACTTCAACCTGGGAAACGCGCACTTCGGAGCGGGACATCTGGAGGAGGCGGAAAAGGCTTTCAATAACGCCGTTGAAAAGGGTGTCGACTTTTTATCCCTGCACTGGACACTGCACGAAATCCACCTCAAAAAAGGCCGACGCAGTCAGGCCATCGAAGAACTGCAAACCATTCTGCAGATGGACCCGGAGCACCCCGACGCCCAAAAGAAACTGAAAGAGTTGCAGTCCCCCACTCCATAAATCGTCTTTCATATTTTCTTCATCGCATCGACCACCACGGAAAACACCGCGAACAGGCTCTCCGGCGAGCACTTGTCGAGCGTGTCCTGATGGGTGTGCCAGTAGGGATAATCGAAATCCATCAGCACTGCAGCCGGTACGCCAATTTGGATAAACGGCAGATGATCGTCGCGCACGGTGTGTTTCGGGGGATTTAGAAACTGCTGAGCTTTCAGCTTCCGGGCGGACTCGCCAATCAACTTCAGCAACCACGAAGCATTCTCTGCGGAGTAGGTCTCGCGTATAATTTGCAAATCCTTGTCACCCACCATATCGATGATCAAAACGCAATACGGTCTATCCCTCAGGTCCTCCTTCTCCAGTTGTGCCGCATAATGTTTGGACCCGATAAAATAGTCTGAGGACCCTTCCGCCCCGTAATCTTCGCCGTCAAAAAATACCAGGCGCACCGGTCTCTCCGGCTTGTGGGCGTGCAGATATTGCGCCATCGCCAATAGAACGGCGGTGCCCGATCCGCCATCGTTGGCGCCCACGATGGGCAACCTTTGCGCCATGGGGCTGTTTTCTTTGTCGGCAAACGGCCGGGTGTCGTAGTGCGCCCCGACAAGCAGGGGAGCCTTGTCGGATTTGCCGTGAAATACCAGCTCGATATTGACCATGGTCACGACCGGATGGCCGGTTTTCTGGAAGGTAAACTCCTGTTCCCGAATTTCGTCGGCATATTTTTGGCCCTCCGACCGGATGTAGCCGCGCAATTTCTCAAGTGCCGGACTCCCCGGCGGGCGGGGCCCAAAGGAGCAAATCACCTCCAAATGCTCCCACAGAATTTGCTGGTATCCCTTCAGCCCTCCGGACGCAGCCGTTCCCGGTAAAAAAGAAACCATCAGAAAAAATACCAGGACGACCCTCCTGGACCGGGCTATCATATTTGACACCATTGGGAGTTTAAATAATCGTCGAGGATTTTCCGGTGGTCGAAGGCCATGACGTCCGGAAGCCGGTCTATGGGATACAGAGCGACGGACTTGGCATCATCCTCCGCCTTCGGGACACCTTCAGCACGAGCTACAAAAACCGTGGAAATACAATGCATTCGGGGGTCCCTCCGGGGATCGGAATAGGTATGCAACTGCCCCAGCAGCTCCACATCCAGGCAGGTTTCCTCTTTGGCTTCGCGGACTGCGGCCTGCTCCAGCGACTCGCCATAATCGACAAACCCTCCCGGCAGAGCCCAGCCGTGAGGCGGGTTCTTGCGCTCGATCAGCACCAGGCCCTGCCCCTCAATTTCGATAATCAGATCCACCGCCGGAACCGGATTCTTATAATCCATAATTATTTGAATTGTTGATGATTAGGGTTGCAAACCCGCCGAATTCTCCAGGTTTCTGGTCTTCCGGACGATTCTATTTGGAGCAAATTCATCATTTTTACCCCGTATTGACAACTCCCCAAATTACAGTTATCTTGACAGGGTGAGGTCCGAATCTGGGAAAAATCCCATAAATTAAAGGCCTCCGGGCTTAAGTTTTTTCTCCTGAGACCGATAAATTTCTTGAAGGTACACCTGTCGGCCAGATCCGGCGGGATAGACCGGTATTCTCCTACACTGACGGAGTGGTCAAATTTATGGAAATTCCAGGTAACGACATTCGAATCAAGAATAAAACCATTCAGGACCGGATGGATGTGGCTGGCAAGAAATCGGCCAGTCAAAAACCCGATGCCGCTTCCACGGGCCAGGTAGCCGGTGGCGAGCAGATTGCCCTGTCGGCCAAAGCCAAGGGGATCCAAAAAGCCCTGGAAACGGTTCAAACCTCGCCGGATATCCGTTCCGAAAAGGTCGCTGAGATCAAAAACCAGATCGCCAGCAACACCTACCGGGTGGATAGCGAAGCCCTGGCGGAGAAAATACTGCGGGAAATCATCACCGAATCCCAGTTCATCGAGTAATCTAAATTCCCTGCTTAAAACCACTTGCCCAGCCCGGGCGGTTATGTTAGCATCAAAACCCTCTATAAACAAAGTATTCAGTATTCAGGCAAGGAGCGCTTTAAAATGTCTAAACGATGTGAAGTGTGTGACAAGGGTCCGATGTTCGGAAACAATGTGAGTCACGCGAAAAACACCACCCGAAGGCGGTGGAACCCCAATCTGAAAAAATTACGGGTATTGTTTAAAGGCGCGGTTAAAACCATGAAGGTTTGCACCCGTTGCATCAAATCCAGCAAAGTCGTGCGGGTCCCGGTCAGTTAACCCATACTTCGGTTTCTTCCGAAGACCCTGCACTATCTTCTTCTCCCTCATCCGGTTTTTTCTCCGATTTTTTTTTGCTGTATTCTTTGACGCGTTCAACGTAGATCACGCCCGGTACTTTACGGAGGGTTTCCAGAGTTCGGTTGAGGTGATCCAGATCCAGAATTTCCAGACTCAGATCAAAATAGGCACGTTTCATTTTGCCCTGCTGTACGTTGGCTCGCGTCATGTTGACGTCGCAATCGGAAACGGTGTTGCTGATTTTTGCGAGCAGACCGGGTTTATCCTCGGTAACAATGGAAATGCGTGCAGGAAAACGGGTTCTGCTGGTGGAATCCCATTCCACCTCCACCAGGCGCTCTGTTTCTCCGGCTAACGACATCATGCTGGGACAATCCACATTGTGGACGGATACGCCCCTGCCGCGGGTGATGTATCCAATAATCATATCTCCCGGTACCGGATTACAGCATTTGCCCATCCTAAGCATCATGTCGTCGCCAAAACTTTTCACCTTGATGCCTCCACGCTCTCCCGATAAGGGTTCTCTTACCTTGACTATTTCCGCCTGGTTCTCAAATTCCTCCAGCGATTTTTTAGGCAAAAGCTTATCCACCACATGACGCACCGAAGTCTTACCGAACCCGATTGCCATGAACAGGCTGTCCAGAGTGTTGAATCCGGACGCGTGAATGGCTCCATCCAGAGCCTCTCCTTTTAATGCATCGGAAGGTTCGAAACCGTATTTCCGAATCTCCGCCTCCAAAATCTCCCGCCCCAGCTCAAGGCTCTTCTGCCGTTCACGCTGGTTGATGTAATGAATAATTTTGCTCCGGGCCTTGGAGGTTTTAACGAATGCCAGCCAGTCGCGGCTGGGGTGTTTTTGTTTTGAAGTCAGGATTTCCACCCTGTCGCCGTTTTTCACTTTGTATTTCAGGTTAACGATCTTTCCGTTAACTTTGGCCGCAAGGCAATGATGGCCGATGTCCGTATGCACCTGATAGGCGAAGTCTACCGGCGTAGCGCCTCGCGGCAGGGCGATCACGTCTCCCTCGGGCGTGAACACGTACACTTCCTGAAAAAACAAATCCACTTTGAAGGCGTTGAGAAAATCCTTTGGATTTTGAATTTCCGACTGCGCTTCCAGCAGGTTCCGGACCCAGCTTAAATGGTCGTCATGTTTTTTGGATTTGCTCCCATCCTTGTATTGCCAATGCGCCGCGATGCCCTCTTCCGCTACCTTGTGCATTTCCTTACTGCGTATCTGCACCTCCACCCGCTGACCGTTGGGACCGTTTACGGTGGTGTGCAGGGACTGGTACATGTTGGGCTTGGGCATGGCAATATAATCCTTAAACTTACCGGGAATGGGCCGCCATAAGGAATGCACCAGACCCAGCGCCGCGTAACAGTCCTTGACCGAGGGAGTGATCACCCGGACCCCGATGAGGTCGTAAACATCTTCCAGGTCGATCTGCTGAAGCATCATTTTCTTGTAAATGCTGTAATAATGTTTGGACCGACCGTACACCGTTCCCTCAATTTGAGCCGCATGCAGTTCTTTTTCCACAGCTTCGCAAACGGTATTTACCAGAGCGTTGCGGTCGTCTTCCCCCTGATGCATGCGATCAACGATGGATTTGTATTTTTCCGGACGGACATATTTGAAGGACCCGTCTTCCAACTCGGCTTTCAACCAGCCGATGCCCAGGCGGTTGGCAATCGGAGCGTAAATATCCAGGGTTTCCCTGGAGATGCGCTTTTGTTGTTCTGAAGACATGGATTCAAGAGTCTGCAGGTTATGAACCCGGTCGGCCAGTTTGATCATAACCACGCGAATGTCATGAGCCATGGCCAGGATCATTTTGCGATAATTCTCGGCCTGTTTCTCTTCCCAACTGGAGAACTGGACCTGGCTGATTTTGGTCACTCCCTCGACCATGTGGTAAATTTCGTCACCGAATTGTTCTTTGATTTCATCCTCGGTGGCCAGCGTATCTTCCAGGGTGTCATGCAGGAGCCCCGCCGCGACGGTTTTCTCATCCATCTTCAACCGCGTCAGGTTGTACGCCACCTCCACCGGATGGGACAGATACGCCTCCCCCGATTTCCGGCTTTGACCGCGATGGGCTTTCGCGGAAAAAAGATAGGCATCCAGAATGACATCGACATCCGCTTCGGGGTGGTACTCCAAAACGGCACCGGTGATTTCATCTAATTGACGCATGGGTGTTACAACCTCTCCGGCTATTAAATATTTAAGGGTTGCGACGAGGGCATTTACAAACAAAACCCTTATATTTTATAGATTTAACCCTCTTCAAAGCATATTCCGAACCGGACCGCCTGTCAATTTACTTTTATCCTTCGGGGGTTTCTGTGTAGGATATGGGGCGCGCTGGCGCCTATGGACTCACAATCGATTAACCTCCCTCCGAACGGTTCATGCAAACCAAGGATAAATTTAAAACCGACCGCTCACTGGAGGATTCCATCCAGTACATCAAAGGCGTCGGACCCAAACGCGCCCTTCTGCTCCACAAACTGGGGCTGGAAACGGTGGAGAACTGCCTGTACTTCATACCACACCGCTACGAAGACCGGAGTCGGGTCAAAAAAATCGGGCACCTGGTCGAAAATGAGCAGATAACCTTCCAGGGTAAAGTATCCGACGTCCATATCCAGCAACTCCGGCGGCGCCGAAAAATCCTCGAAGTCACGCTAAAGGACGACACCGGATCGATCTGCCTCAAGTGGTTCAAGTTCAACGAAAAGTACATGAAAGAGCGTTATGCGGAGGGACGCCTGTTAATTGTGTCCGGTAAGGCAACGCGCAACCGTTACGCAGGCGGGGGTCTTGAGATTATCCACCCGGACGTGGATATCAGCCTGGAGGAAGTGGCCGACCCGCTGGACATCGGGAGCATCATCCCCATCTACAGCACTACCGAAGGGCTGTACCAGAAATCCCTGCGCTCCATCATGAAAACCCTGGTGGATCAGTACGCACCCCTGCTGGAAGAGTTTCTGCCGGGCGACATCCGGCGGCGGAATCATTTGCCCGACCGCGCCACGGCTTTCCGCGAAACACATTTTCCTTCACTCGGTACGCAAGAGAACCTGCTGAAACAATTCCGCACCGAAGCGCAGGTGCGGCTGGTGTTCGAGGAACTGTTTCTCCTGCAACTCGGCCTGGCCTTCAAACGCAAACACATTCAACAGGACGAACCGGGAACACCGCTCAAAACCCGCGGCGACACCATCCACCGCTTCATTAAGCTGATGAAATTTGAGTTGACCGGTGCGCAGATTAAAGTCTTGGGACATATTATGGACGATCTGGAACAGAGCCGCCCAATGAACCGCCTGCTTCACGGCGACGTCGGGAGCGGAAAAACCATCGTCGCCCTCATCTCCCTGCTCACCGCAGTCGACAACAACATGCAGGGGGCCTTGATGGCGCCGACAGAGCTGCTGGCGGAACAGCACTACCTGAACATCCAGCCCTACTGCGAAACGCTGGGCATCCGCGCTCAACTCCTGACCAGCGCCATGCCGGCCAAAGACAAGAAAGCCATGCTCGAAAGCATCCGGCTGGGAAAAACTCAGATCGCCGTCGGCACCCATGCTCTGATCCAGAAGGGCGTCGAGTTTCAAAACCTGGGTCTCGCAGTGATCGACGAGCAACACCGCTTCGGCGTCCTGCAACGGGAAGCGATCAGCAAAAAAGGCGTCTATCCTCATGTACTGGTGATGACCGCCACGCCCATCCCGCGCTCGCTGGCAATGACGCTGTATGGTGACATGGATGTCTCCGTCATCGACGAAATGCCACCGGGCCGCCAGCCGATCCAGACCAAACGCTATTACGAAAGCCAGCGCGACAAGGCCTACACTTTTTTGAAAAAGGAAGTCGGTAAAGGACGGCAGGCTTATGTCGTCTGCCCGCTGATCGAGGAGTCGGACACCAGGGATCTAAAAACAGTGCTGGAAGTGTACGAGGATTTGCAGGAACGGTTCCCGAAGATTCGCGTCGCCCTGATCCACGGCAAACTCAAAAAGGAAGAGCGTCAGCGCATCATGGCCGAGTTCAAGGACGGCAAGGCGGATATCCTGGTCGCCACCACCGTCATTGAGGTGGGCATCGACGTACCCAACGCCACTGTGATGCTGATCGAACACGCCGAGCGATTCGGCCTGGCGGCCTTGCATCAACTGCGCGGACGCGTCGGGCGGGGTCAACACAACTCTTACTGCCTGCTGGTGGCTTATCCGCCGTTAACCGAAGACGGCAAACTGCGCGTTAAAGCGATGATGGATTCCTGCGACGGATTCAAAATCGCCGAGCAGGATTTACAGATACGCGGTCCGGGCGACTTCATGGGCACCCGCCAGTCGGGCATGCCATCCTTGATGTTCGCCGACATCATCCGCGACATCAAAATCATCGAAACCACGCGCAAGGAAGCCTTCGCCCTGATCGACCGCGACCCCAAACTGGAAGACCCCGAACACCAGAACCTGAAAACAGCGTTCCAGGACTATCTCGGCGACCGCCTCGATTTTATGGATATTTTATAAGGAAGGAGAACCTAATCAAAA
>JAOUPX010000074.1 GCA_029879645.1 Nitrospinota bacterium | reverse complement strand
AAAATTATGCTTGCATTTTAGGGCCATTATATGGAAAATCAACCCTATCCATTGAAAACCTAACGGTTTTTCGGAAATCCACTGAAAGGGCGGTACCTTTAGCATTGCCAAAAATTGATGAGATCCGCGACCAGATCGACCAGATCGACGAGAAATTACTGAAGCTGTTCAACCGTCGCGCCAAACTGGCCATCCAGATCGGCCAGGAAAAATTCAAAAAAAATGCCTCGGCTCATTTCCACGTTCCCCATCGAGAACGGGATATTATTGAGCGCATGCAACAGGCCAATCCGGGCCCTCTTCCAAAAGAGGCGGTCGAATCCATTTTCCGTGAGATTTTCTCCGCCACCCTGGCCCTGGAAAAACCGCTCAACATCGCTTACCTCGGTCCGGAAACCACTTTTTCACATCAGGCCGCAATCAAGCAATTCGGACATTCCGCTGTATTCATTCCAACCGGCGGCATTGAAAACATATTTCACGCCGTGGAGCAGGGTCACGCCGATTACGGTGTGGTGCCCATTGAAAACTCCACCGAAGGCGTGGTGAACCTGACTCTGGACTGCTTCGTCGATTCGCCGCTGGTGATCTGCGACGAAGTAAAGATGGGAATATCCCTGTGCTATTTATCCAAGTCCGGCGACCCGGCGAAGGTGCGCCAGATCTATTCGCATCCGCAACCGCTTGCCCAGTGCCGCAACTGGCTGAACCAGCACGCGACGGGCATCGAGCAGGTGACCACCTCCAGCACATCGGTGGCAGCAGACATCGCCAGCAAAGACGAGACAGCCGCCGCAGTGGCCGGCAAACTGGCCGCTGAATTCTATAATCTTAAAATTATCGCCGAAAAAATAGAAGACCGCGCGAAAAACACGACACGCTTCCTGGTCATCAGCAAGGAAAAAGCCAAAAAAGCCAAGCGCAATAAAACCTCACTCATGTTTTCCATCGAGGATGAGGCCGGATCGCTCCTGAAGGTCCTGCAATTGTTTGCGCGCAACCAGATCAACCTGACCAAAATACAATCGCGCCCGCTCAGAAACCGGTCGTGGGAATACCTGTTCTTTGTCGATTTCGAGGGGCATATCGAAGACCCCAATATTGAAAAAGTGATCCGCACGGTGAGCAAACGTTGCATCTTCCTGCGGGTGCTGGGATCGTATCCCAACCACGACTAGACGATTATGAAGCCATTTAAACAAATGACCATTCTGGGTGTCGGATTGATCGGCGCATCTCTGGCGCAATCCTGCCGGCAGCGCAAGCTGGTGGAAACGATTGTCGGATTCGGAAGAAACGCAGGCAATCTGAAAAAAGCGCAGGAACTGGATATCATCGATTCCGGGTCGACGGATTTGATAACCGCCGTGACCGGTTCCGACCTCATCGTTCTATGCACCCCGGTGGGTGTCTTAGTGGAGCGCGTCCGGGAAATGCTGCCGTTTCTTGAAGACGGATGCATCATCACCGACGCCGGGTCGGTCAAGGGCGCGATGGTCGACGAAATCGATGCCCTGATGCCCGATTCCATTTATTACGTGGGCGCACACCCCATTGCCGGGGGAGAAAAATCCGGGCTGGAAGCCTCCAGCGCCGACTTGCTGACTGGGGCCAAATGCATCATCACCCCCACCGCCAAAACCCGGGCCGATGCGCTTAAGCGGATCACTGAATTCTGGGCCGGGGTGGGAATGCAAACGATCTCGATGGATGCCCATGAACACGACACCGTCTTTGGCGCACTCAGCCACCTGCCGCATGTCGTGGCGTATGCTCTGATGAACACGGTGGCGGGGGTTAAAACAGACAGTTACGGGGATATTTTATCCATGAGTGCCGGGGGACTGCGGGATATCACACGCATCGCTTCCAGCGATCCTGTCATGTGGCGCGATATTTGCCTGAAAAACAAACGTCCTGTTGTTACACTGATAGATCAATTTCAGGAAACACTGGCGCACATTAAAACCCTGATTGAAGAAGACCAGGCCGACGCCCTGCGGGAAACCTTCGCGCATGCGAACCTGCATCGGGAAAAACTGGTGGAAACCAATACATGATCATCGCCATCGACGGACCCGCCGGGAGCGGTAAAAGCACGGTGGCCCGGCTCATCGCCTCGCGCCTGGATTTCAAATATATAGAAACCGGCTCCATGTATCGCGCCGTGGCCTGGAAAGCGGAACGGTTGGGAATCGCCCTGGATGACCATGAGCGGATCGCCGAGGTGGCCCGCAATATCATCATCGAGTTTCAACCCGGCGAAGAGCGCCAGAAGGTTATGGTCGACGGTGAGGATTTGACGGCGTTACTCAAAACGGAAACTATCGGCCGGTCAGCCGCCATTGTCGCCGCCAACAGGGACGTGCGGGACGTGATGGTCAAACAGCAACAGCAAATGGGACAGAGCGGAAACGTAGTCATGGACGGCCGGGACATCGGCACCGTGGTTTTCCCCAATGCGGACAAAAAGTTTTTCCTGGTGGCAGATCGCAAAGAACGGGCCCAACGGCGCCACGAGGAAATACGGGTAAAAAATCCGGAAATCAAATATGAAAAGATTCTGGAGCAGTTGCAGCAACGCGATCATGAAGATGAAAATCGGAAAGTTTCGCCGCTGGTTCCGGCGAAGGACTCGATTCGGCTGGACACCACTCAATTGAGCATCGAGGAAGTGGTGAACAGAATGCTTGAAGAAATCGGTCCGGTCCATTCGCAATAGTTTTCATTTATTATTAACCTTAACCCGAAATTTGAAGGAGAAGTAACGTGGTAAATGCAGTTTTTGATCTTGACGAATCGATGGAAGACGAATTAACGGCGGAAGAGAAAGCCGCCCATGCGGAAATGGAGGCGTATTTTGACAAAAGCCTCAAAAATTTCCGGGAAGGCGAAATTATTATCGGCAAGGTCCTTGGGATTTCCAAAGGACTGGTTACTGTCGATGTCGGTTTTAAATCCGAGGGCATGATCAGCCACAGCGAATTCCCCGAGGCAGAAAAAAATCTGAACATCGGGGATGAAATCGAGGTCTTTCTCGAACGCGTGGAGGATAACAACGGGATTGTCGTACTCTCGAAAGAAAAAGCCAACAAGATCAAAATCTGGGAAAAACTGGTAACCGCATTCGAGGCGGAAGAAATCATCGAAGGCATTGTGGTCGCCAAGGCCAAGGGCGGCCTGACGGTGGATATCGGACTCAAATCCTTTCTGCCCGGCTCTCAGATCGACCTGCGACCTGTCCGCAATCTGGAAAAATTGATCGGCGAAAAATTCCAGATGAAAATCATCAAAATGAACAAAAAGCGCGGCAACATTGTTCTTTCACGAAGAATCCTGCTCGAGGAGGAACGCAAACAGGCGCGCGCCGGAACCCTCACCAAAATGGAAGAGGGCAACCAGGTGGAGGGTATCGTCAAGAACATCACCGATTACGGTGTATTCATCGACCTGGGCGGCATCGACGGCCTGCTCCACATCACCGATATGTCGTGGGGACGCGTCAACCATCCTTCCGAAATGTTCTCCATTGGAGATAAAGTTACGGTTATGGTTCTCAAGTACGACAAGGAAAAAGAGCGGGTCTCTCTGGGCCTCAAACAAATTACGCCGGATCCGTGGGTGGATGTGGACAGCAAGTATCCCGTCAACACCCGCATCTCAGGCAAAGTGGTAAGCATCACCGACTACGGTGCTTTCGTGGAGCTGGAGAAAGGCATCGAAGGCCTGGTGCATGTCTCCGAAATGTCCTGGAGCCGCCACGTCAAACATCCAAGCAAAATGGTGAGCATTGGTGACACTGTGGACGCTGTGGTGCTGACGCTGGACAAGGAAAAGAAACGGATATCCCTCGGCATGAAGCAAATCGAACCCAATCCGTGGGACAGCATCGAGAAGAAATATCCGATCGGAACCGAGGTCGAGGGTCTGGTTCGGAACCTGACCGATTTCGGCGCCTTTATCGAGCTGGAAGACGGTGTCGACGGCCTGATCCACATTTCCGATTTGTCGTGGAACAAGAAAATCAAGCATCCCTCGGAAGTCCTCAAGAAAAAAGATAAAGTGAGCGCCGCGGTGCTCAATATCGACAAAGAGGCCTGCCGCATTTCGCTGGGTATCAAACAACTCGAACCCGATCCCTGGGAAGATATTCCTGATCAATATCCCATCGGCAAAGTAGTTACCGGAACCATAATCAAAGTCACCGGTTTTGGAGCTTTTGCAGAATTCGACGACGGCCTGGAGGGTTTAATCCATGTTTCGCAATTGAGCTCTGAAAAAGTGACTCATCCGGAAAAGGTGGTGAAGGTAGGCGATGAAATTACCGCCAAGGTAATCAAAGTCGATACCACCAGCAAAAAAATCGGTCTCAGCATCAAGGCGTACCAGGAAAATCTGGACCCTTCACAGATCGATCTGGAGGAAGTACAATTAGATATACCGGATGATGAGGAGGAAGACTCCCCAGCCGAAGCCTGAACACAGAGGTTCTGAATGCAATCGACACAAGCCGTTGATAAACCCAAAAGGTCGTTTGGCCGCACATTGCTTTATTTCCTGTTGGGTCTGATCGCCCTGATGGTTTTATCATCGGTGTTTGGTCGTTATCTGTCGGAAGATGGATTTGATGACGGAACGCAAAAAATCGCCCTGGTAGAGGTTAGCGGTCAAATTTCCGATTCAAGGGAAATTATCCGCCAGCTTTCCAAATACCGCCGCGACGACAGCGTCAAGGCCATCATACTGAGAATCGATTCACCGGGTGGGGCGGTCGCCCCCTCGCAGGAAATTTACGATGAGGTTCTTAGGGTCCGGGCCGACAACAAACCGATCTATGCGTCCATGGGTAGCCTCGCCGCATCAGGAGGCTATTACATCGCCGTGGCCGCCGATAAAATTTTTGCCAATCCCGGCAGCCTGACAGGCAGTATCGGGGTCATCATGGCGTTCGGGAATGCCGAGAAATTGATGCAAAAAATCGGACTGGAGCCGCAGGTCGTCAAAAGCGGAAAGTTCAAGGATGTGGGCTCTCCCGCCCGCAAAATGACTCCTGAAGAACACGCCTATCTGCAACATGTGGTCGACGACGTCCATCAGCAATTCATTGATGCCGTCGCCCAGGGACGAAATATCAGCACCCAGGAGGCCAGAAAGCTTGCCGATGGCCGGGTCTTCACCGGACGGCAGGCCCTCAAGTTGAAGATGGTGGATGAAATGGGCGGTCTCGAAGACGTGATTGTCCAATTGGGAAAAGCTGTGGGTATTGAAGGCCGACCCAAGGTAATCATTGAGGAACCGCCCAAAAGATTTCTGGAGTGGTTGGTCGAAGGCTCTCTCCCAAAAGAGTTTAAGGCGAATTGGATGCCCGCCCAATTCCCCGCTCTGCAGTACCTTTGGTCGCCAGGTTAGGCTATATCCCCCACAAAGATCGAATGCCCGATACCCCCACTCAGAATCAGTCTGAACACAATCTTCCCATTCCTTCCGCCGCACCAATAATTCTTAATAATTCAAAAAGATACAAAAGACCCTTCCGTCCACCCCCTGATTCGGCTTCCCAAAATAAACCATTATTTTAATCTCATAATTCCTCAAAACGCTTGACTTGCTTAGAGTTAATGATATACTCCCCCAAACTTTTCTGAGGGAGACGTATTTAAATGACCAAGGCGGAGTTGGTAGAAAAGGTTGCAGCGCAAATCAACCTGACCAAGAAGCAGACAGAGGTTGTGGTCAATACTGTCTTTCAAAGTATTACCGAATCTCTGGCACAGGGGAAAAAGGTTGAATTGAGAGGGTTTGGGAGTTTTCGAGTCCGGAGCAGAAATGCGCGTGTCGGCAGGAACCCTAAATCCGGTGATCGGGTGGAAGTCCCGGCCAAAAGGGTGCCTTTTTTTAAAGCGGGCAAGGAACTTCGGGAACTGGTGGACGGTGAATTGGAAATCTCCGCCGAAACCGAGTAGAACCCTTTTGAAATAAGGTTTTCCCGGATATTCCGGAATGCCGGACAAGCAGGGGTTCCCCTGCTTTTTTTATTTTATGTTCCCTGCATAACCGGGCCATCCTTGTTTCCTGCCCGTCGGCGGTTGTGCGTCTTCCGTCACTTACCCTATTCAAAATAACGCCATGCCCGGCAATACATTTGGACAATTATTCAGAATAACCACATGGGGCGAGTCCCACGGACCCGGCATCGGGGTCGTGATCGACGGCTGTCCCGCTGGCCTGCCTTTAACCGAAAAAGACATTCAAGTCGAACTGGAACGCCGACGCACCGGGCAGAGCAAAGTCACCACCACCCGCAAAGAACCCGATCAGATCCGATTCCTTTCAGGAATCTTCAACGGCAAAACCACCGGGACACCTCTGGCCATGATGGTCGAAAACTCGGATGCCGATTCATCAAAATACGAATTGATCAAACATCTGTACCGACCCGGGCATGCCGATTTCACTTACGATCAGAAATACGGTTTCCGCGATTACCGGGGCGGAGGGCGCTCCAGCGCACGTGAAACCGTGGGCCGTGTCGCCGCCGGAGCCGTCGCCAAAAAGTTGCTGGCCCGGCATAAAATAAAAATCTTCGCCTTCACCCGGCAGATCGGTGAACACGTCGCCAAAACCTTCAACCAGAAGGAAATCGAAAAAAACATCGTCCGGTGTCCCGATAAAAAAGTGGCTGAGCAAATGGTAGACGCCATCATGAAGGCCCGCAAGGAAGGTGATTCCCTGGGCGGGGTGATTGAAGTGGTGGCGCAGGGGGTTCCGCCCGGGCTCGGCGAACCGGTGTTCGACCGGCTGGATGCCGACCTGGCCAAGGCCCTGATGTGCCTGCCTGCTGTCAAAGGCGTGGAAGTCGGGATCGGTTTCGAGGCCGCCCGCCTCAAAGGTTCTGAATGCAACGATGTCTTTATCGCCAAAAACAAAAAGATCTCCACCCAGACCAACAACGCCGGTGGTATCCTCGGCGGTATTTCAAACGGCAGCGATATCGTTTTGCGCATGGTAGTCAAACCCACGTCCTCCATCAACCGCGAACAGGACACCGTTACCCAGAAAGGCAAGAAGGCTAAAATCCGCGTTGAGGGAAGACATGATCCCTGCGTCGCACCCCGGGCCGTGCCCATGGCCGAGGCGATGGTAGCGCTGGTACTGATCGATCATCTCCTCCGCAACCAGACCTCCCAACTCTAATCGGCGATTCGCCGCTCCGCGCGGGGTTAACTTTATAAATTTGCCCGTCCGGCAAAGATCACTTCACAAAGCTGGCTGAACACTCCAACACACCTTGCTCCGGACCGGACCCGGTTGTACAATAAGCCATGTCATCCATTATCAAAGTCGGCTTTGCCCAAACCCACCCCGAATTCGGCGCTGTAGAAAAGAACCTTGACCGTGCCCGGAACTTGTGGGGAAACCGACAAGCCGATCTGCTGGTCCTCCCCGAATTGTTCAACACCGGATACCAGTTTAAATCCCTGGACGAAGCGCGCAGTCTTTCCGAAACCGTCCCCGACGGACGCACCACCCGGTTTCTGGTCGACTGGGCTCGTGACTCCGGAATGACGATCGTAGCCGGTCTGGCGGAACGGGACGGCGAAATTCTCTACAACGCGGCGGTGATCCTGGGCCCGCAGGGCTTCATCGGAAAGTTCCGTAAAGCGCACATTTTTGATTCCGAGAACGAGTTCTTTCAGCCGGGAAATTTACCCTTCACCGTGTTCGATGCCGGGTTCGCCAGGATTGGTATCATGATCTGTTTCGACTGGCGGTTTCCGGAAACGGCCCGCACACTGGCCCTGCAGGGGGCCGACCTCATCGCCCATCCGTCCAACCTGGTGCTTCCCCACTGCCCGCAGGCCATGATCACCCGGTGCCTGGAAAACAGGGTGTATGCGGTGACCGCCGACCGCGTGGGCACGGAACAGCGCATTCCGGGAGAATCCCTGACTTTCATCGGCCAGAGTCAGGCGGTCGATCCGGACGGTAACGTCCTGATTCGGGCCTCTGGGGACAGGGAAGAAGCCCATGTGGTGGAAATCGACCTGGCCAGGGCGAGGAACAAGCAAATCAATGGCCGGAACGATCTGTTTGCCGACCGGCGGGAAGACCTTTACAGGCTCGGCGGGAAGGGTTAATATAGCCCTTCTATTTATTTTAAAAATATCCGTCCGGCGGTTTCTGAAAGTCGGGCGTTTTATATTGCAAGTGAGATACCCATGGAAAAACCCAAATCCCGATTTATAAAAACCGAAGACAACACCATTTACGACTCTCTGACCAGCCTCACCTGGATGGCCAACGACTCACGCCTGGACAAGGATGAAGAATTATCCTGGGAACAGGCCAGCGAATATGCCCGAGAAATGAATGAGCAGAAATTCGGAGGACATTCGGATTGGCGCCTGCCGACCATCCACGAAGCCTCTTCCCTCTACGACGAGGAAAAACTCAACAAGGATTTCAAAGGGGGAGATATTAAAATCGATTCGGTGTTCCCGCCGGGAGCGGGCAACTGCACCTGGACCAGCGAGGAACGCGGCAGTGAGGCGCAGATTGTTTTTTACCTCAACGGCTGTCCCTACTGGTACGACAAAGAGGATAAAACCATTTCCCATGCTGTCCGCCTGGTCCGGCGCGGTTAAGCCAAGGATCGGTTATATACCGTCCATATTGTAGGCGAGGTCCTCGCCCTGCAGGGCGGCGGCTTCCACTTTCTTTAAAACCTGGTTCAGTTTGACCAGAGAGCCCTCGTCCGAATATTCCTTGCCCTGGACCTTGGCAAGAATCGAGTTAAAGTAATTCTCGAAATATATCCGCCAGGCTTTCGTCAGCATGGTGGAATAATTGTTCTCGATCACCTCATCGTAATAACGGTTCAAAACACTCTGCGTCAAAGAATACAGCGCCTCGGAGTACAACTGAAAATAAGCGGACTGCTTTTCAAATTCATCGTGGCTGACATTCTGGAATGATTCTTTCAAAAAAGAATAAATGAGTTTGGATTCCTCTTCGGATTCTCTTTTAAAAAACTCCTGCCACATCACCATATTCTTGATATTTTCCAGGAGAATTTTCCGGAACGCCAGCTTCTGCTCCCGGTGATTTTCATCATCGCAAATCAACTCCACTCTGGCAAAAAAGTCCCTCTTAACATCTTCATGAAGTTGCTCGTTGTTCTGCAGAGCTTTGGCAAAAAGAAATTTTTCGCGGGGTTCTTTTTCTGTCGAATAATGATCGAACAATTGCTTGCTGTAATCGAGAACGTCTTTGGAATCCATGGCCACCGTTTATTTTATTAAAGTTTAAGTGTCAGGGTAACATTTCAAACCGGAAGGGTAAACCCCGTCTGCTCCATTTTCAGCAATTTATATACCGGATGGAGAAGGACACATGAACCATCTGGTTTATGCAGGAAAAATCAGGGATTTTCGGAGAATAAGGCCGCTCAGGCTCTCGGCAGGACCGTCAATTTTTCAGACCCCGCTGGACCAGTTTGCCGATAGTCAGGCCCTGGACGAGAATGGAGAACACCACCACGACATAGGTCATCATGAGGATGAGTTCGCGTTCGGGAGACGGGGGAAGCGATAAGGCGAGCGCCACAGAAATACCGCCCCTCAGCCCTCCCCAGGTCAACACCTTGATGGCGTTCGGGCTGAACTCGCGCTTGAATTTTCGCAACCAGATCGGCACGCTCACGCCGATAAACCGGGCGGCGAGTACCACCGGTATGGCGATCAGGCCTGCGGTGAAATTGGAGATTTCGAACGTTACAATTAAAATTTCGAATCCCAGCAGGACAAACAATATTCCGTTTAATATTTCATCGATCAATTCCCAGAACATATCAACGTGCTCGATGGTTTTTTGCGACATGGCCAGCGTCCGGCCGTGGTTGCCGATCAGCAGTCCCGCCGCCACCGCCGCAATCGGCGCGGAAACGTGTATCGCCTCGGCCGCCGCATAACTGGCAAACACCAGCGCCAGGGTGATCAATACCTCCACCTGATAATTGTCCACGGTCCGCAAGAGTCGGTACGCTCCATAGCCCGCCGCCAGGCCGAACAGCGCGCCGCCCACCGCCTCTTTGAAGAATAATACCGTGATGCCCAGCGCCGACGGTTCGTGTTGGCCGGAAGCAATATCCAGAAGCACGATGAAAATCACCACCGCCACGCCATCGTTGAACAACGACTCGCCGGCGATTTTAGTCTCCAGCTCTTTTGGCGCACCCACGTTTTTTAGTATCGCCAGCACCGCGATCGGATCGGTCGGAGAGATCAGCGCACCGAACAACAGACAATGGATGAACGGTATCCCGATTCCCAGCCAGCCCAGCACGAAGTACATCATCCCGGCTACAATGGTCGTCGACAACACCACGCCCACCGAGGCCAGCAGAGTGATGATCCATTTCTGTTTGGCCAGGTCCTCCAGATTGATGTGCAGGGACCCGGCAAACAGGAGGGCGCCGAGAATGCCGTGAAGGACCAGTTTATTGAAATTGATCGAGTGCAACAACTCGCGTGCCGAGTCTTCCAGTCCGGGAATCCATTTTAATTCCCCCAGCGCAATCAGGACCATCGAAAACACGAGCGCAATCGCCATCAGTCCGATGCTGGTGGGAAACTTGAGAAAGCGGTGATTGATGTAACTGAAGCCGGCGGTTATTAACATCAGCCAGGCGATGAGATCGAGTGTGGTCATCCGGTCATTTCATGAGTTTGGGATTGGGGAGCATTTGCCCGAAGGCTGAAATCTGTTCGTCCTGCGCCGTCAACTGCTGGTACAGCGCCTGAAACTGAAACGTGTCCAGTGCGGGGTCTAACAGGTTACGCAGTTGTTCCCTATTGATGGGTTGTTGGGAGTTCTCGGCGAACAGCGACGTGCCGAGGCCGATCCAGTGACCGGAAATAAAACTCTGATTCACCAGGCTTTTCACATCGCCGTAATAAATCAACGCCTGTTGAAGGGCATGGCGCGCAATATAGGCCGGGACGCACCGGCCAATGGCCACCACCCGCGACGGATTCTTGCCCGGATACGGCCACAGCGTGGCATAGGTCGTGCCCATTGCCTCGAACTCGCGGCGCAGAGCCCGGTGATTCTTCATATCTTTTTTGGAGATCCACGCCTCGATTTTTACCGGCCGCTCCTCCACCGGACGGCACGGTTCGTCTCCGTAACCCGGCGTTATGCACAGGGTTAATACAACACCCGCCAGCCCCAGCCCTGCTGTCATTTGGCGCAACGTCTTCACAATTTCATTCCCGGTCCATTCCAAAATCAGATTTACAGTATCATCTTAACAAGAGAGAATTTATTTTCATTATAAAAGATGGGGATTTTCAACCGGTTTCGCGGCAACCCCCCACCGGACCCTTTTATCGAGTTGACCGCTGAGTTATTGCCTTTACCCTGTATATAACGATTCCAAACTTGTTCTAGGGAGGGCATTTCAATGAGAAGGCACACTCGGTTTCTGGCGGTTCTGGTGTTATGGGGGCTGATCGTTCCTGCGGCTTGGGCCGACGACTCAAAAATGGCGCATATCATTTTCCGGTTCGAAGACTCCAGCAATCAGCAAAACCACTTCGCCCGTCAGCCCAAGGAAATGTGGCGGGTGGGTACCCAGTACCTGCGGCTGGAGGAAAAACCCAACCCGGAGACCCATATCCACCTTCTGCTCATTGCCAATGAACCCCACATTTACATGATCAATCAATACAATAACCAGGGCCAGCATATCCTCGACCCCGGCCCGGTATTTAAAATGCACATGCCGATTTTCAGCTCCAATCCGGAAAAAGGGGGTTCGAACAAGGAGAAGGAAATTTCCAAACTGGAATTCGGCACCGAACTGGAATTTTTCAAGAAGAACAACGCCCGATCCATGCCTCACGTTCAAATGAAGGGGAAAATTTACAACGCCCTCATGCTGACCATTGACGGCGCAGACCTCTTTTTATTTACAGATCAATCTTCCGGCCTTCCGGTTCAACTGAGCGTCCAGTCGGAAAAAGATGCCTTCGTGGTTCATTACGAAGTTTACGAAGCCGGTCTGGAGCCGGACCTGGACCTTTTTAAAGTCCCGGTGAATATCAACATCGTTGAAGCCAAAGCACAACCCGCCCATTGAGGAGCTGTGAATCAATGAAGTACCGGCTTAATCCAATTAAAGCAGGACTCCCATTTACCGTGGCCCTGTTATGGATCGCCGCCACGGGAGCCGCCTGGGCCGGGGGTTGGAACGATTACAAACCGGCCAACCTGTCCGACTCCATGGCCCGGTATGCGCTTGAATTCAAGGAGGCCGGTTTTCAAAAAGGTGCGGTCAACATTAATATTCATCCCGGCGACCCCCTGCGCGTCACGGTCCGGTACTTGGGGAATCAGCGCGAACTCGACGCCAGGCGCGGCACCCTGATTGTCGATATGTGGGGAAAATCCTTGAGGATGGACCGCGAAATGCTGGCGCGTACTTTCCAAAAGGAAATCGAGGTTGAGGAAAACGGCCGCACTTACTGGCTCCCAATTCAGGACGCCCTGCTTCCCCCGCTGGAAAAGGAAGTTGGAAGAAATGGAGCCGTGGAGCTGTGGGTGGTATTCATCGGCGCGATTGAAAAAGACATGGTCTTTCTGGTCAACGAATTCCAGGCACAATAACCCGGCACAATCTTCAAAACCGCATCGCTCCCTTTCGTAAAAAGATCAATCCACCTTCTTCGCATTTTCCTTTTGCAGGCCAAAGTAAGGCACCAGATCGTCCTGCACGGAAAACTCCCGATAAAGTTTATGAAACTCCTCATCGCCCAGCTCAGGATTCATCAACTGCTTGACCTGTTCCGGCGTCACCTCCTGCTGGGACGGTTCGTCGAACGTCGTTGTGCCGATGCCGATCCAGTGCGTCGGCAGAAACGCCTGTTGAACCAGCACGCCAATGCCGCTGGTGTACTTCATCGTCGTCGCCATCACGTGGCGCGCAATGTATGCCGGAACGCACCGGCCGATGGCGATCACCTTCGCCGTGTCCCCCATGGGGAACGGACGCACCGCTGTACGCACATGACCGATTTCTTTAAATTCCTTCAAAATCGCCCGCTGCTGCTTCTTGAATTTCTTTGAGATGTACCCTTCGACTTTGACATCCTTCTGCTCCACCGGTTTACACGGCTTGACCTCTTCCGCCGCCTGCGCAATCCCCGTCATCCATAACATCAGCCCGAGGGCCATCCATCCTTTCCAACCCAAAATATGCTTCACAAGTCTTCCTTTCCTGGCTTCATGTGCCCGCATCCGGCCCCAACCGGGTTTGCCTGCGGGTATGGTACAATATTAATAAACAGGGGGCTTTTCAGACCGATTTCAAACGGCGCTGTGTTTGTTCCGGTATTCGTCGGCGCATTTTCCACTGCAAAAACAATAAGTTCGACCGTCGATCGTGGCTTTCACCGCCTCCGTCTCCGGCACGTAGATGTTGCAGTTCGGATCCTGAATCATCTCCGTGGAAGAGGGTTCCGCATCTTCCACTTTCGTGGGCGGGGCTTTCTTGTACCACCGGTACAGGAAAATCGCCGCGACGAGGAGTAAAATAAATATATCAATTCGCATGCCGCCATTGTACTTGGTATAAGACCCGCATTCAACGGTTCCTATTCCCTTAAAAAATAAGGGAAAATCGCCACAGCGGATAACATATTGATTATGAACGACCCTTTAAACAACGACCCGGAACTCCAGGACGAGGACGATCTCCACGCCGAAGACGGCGACGAGAAGCATCTGCCGCTGGAACCGGAAGTGCTCGACGACGAAACCGACGACGAGAATCATGAGCCGGAAGAGGAATACCGCCCCCTGCCCGTCCTGCGCGGATCGGACGCGCTGGCGCCACTCGACCCGCTGACCGCCTACATCAACGAGATTCGCCAATACGCCGAGTTGTCTGAGGAGGAGGAAAAGGAGCTCGCCATGCACTACAAGGAAACCGGGGATGTGCAGGCGGCCTACAAGCTCATCACCAACAACCTCACCCTGGTGGTCAAGATCGCCATGACCTTCCGCCGCGAATGGCAGAACGTGATGGACCTCATCCAGGAGGGCAACGTCGGCCTGATGAAAGCCGTGCAGAACTTCGACCCGTTCCGCGGCGTCCGCCTGCCCGCCTACGCCAGCTGGTGGATCAAGGCCTATATCCTGAAATACATTCTCGACAACTGGCGCCTGGTGCGCGTCGGCACCACCAACGCCCGCCGCAAACTGCTCTACAATCTGCAAAAGGAAAAAGCCCGGCTGGAGGAACAGGGATTCGCTCCGACCCCCAAAGTCCTCGCCGAACATTTCGGGGTCGATGAAAAAGACGTCATCGATGTGCAGGCCAGCCTCGGCGCCTTCGATGTTTCCATGGACACGCCGGTCCACCCGGACAGCGAATACACTCCCGAAAAATCACTGACCACCGGCCAGCACCCGGCGCAGGCCATCGAAAAAAGCCAGTTCCACGAAGCCCTGCACGAAAAAATCGAGGCGTTCCTCGAAGACCTGAAACCCATTGAAAAAGAACTGTTCGCCACCCGGATTCTGTCCGAGGACCCGACCTCGTTGAAAGAAATCGGCGAACACTATAACATTACCCGCGAAGCCGTCCGGCAGACGGAACAACGCTTGCTCAACAAATTCAAAACGTATATAAAAGAACACCTGCCGGAAGCGGAATATTACTTTATGAAATAGCCGGGCAACGCCCGGAGGAAATTTGGCAGGGGCATTTCTTCGCCAGCATTGAATTATTTTCGCTAGCAAAGGCTTTAAAGTTACCAGCGGAGGTACTCCGCCTCCCCTCCTTACCAAGGAGGGGAGGCGGAGGAGGTTATGACAACCCCTCCTCAATCCTCCCCTTGGTAAGGGGAGGATATATTAAAACCAACACAGATCCTTCGCTGCCGCTCAGGATGACAAATCGTGCACGAATGTCATTCTGAGGAGGCGAAGCCGACGAAGAATCTGTGTTTAGATTTTAAAATAAGGAATTTAATCATCAACCACCCCCAGCCCCTCCTTTGGAAGGAGGGGAGGAACTGGAAAACGGGGGATAATTCTGGAGGGTTTATGGAATACCGGATGGAGTCGGACAGCATGGGGGAGATCAAAGTCCCCGCCGATAAATACTACGGCGCACAGACGGCGCGGTCGCTCATCAATTTCAACATCGGCTGGGAAACCATGCCGCGCGAACTCATCCGGGGCATGGGCATCCTGAAAAAAGCCGCCGCCATCGTCAACGCCGAGCTCCACGTCCTGCCCGCCGACAAAAAGGACCTCATCGTCCAGGCCGCCGACGAAGTGATCGCCGGCACCCTCGACGACCATTTCCCTCTCTACGTGTGGCAGACCGGCTCCGGCACCCAGACCAACATGAACACCAACGAAGTGATCTCCAACCGCGCCATCGAAATCGCCGGCGGCACCATCGGCAGTAAAGACCCGGTGCATCCCAACGACGACGTCAACAAAGGCCAGTCGTCGAACGACACCTTCCCCACCGCCATGCACATCGCGGCGGTCGAGCAGATACACGACCGGCTCATCCCCGCCGTCTCCAACCTGCGCGACACGCTGAAAAAGAAATCAGAGGAGTTCAAGAACATCATCAAGATCGGCCGGACGCATCTAATGGACGCCACCCCTCTCACGCTGGGGCAGGAGTTCAGCGGTTACGCGGCGCAACTCGACAACGCCATCCAGCGCATCGACGGCTGTCTGCCGCGCCTGTACCAGATCGCCCTCGGCGGCACCGCCGTCGGTACCGGCATCAACACGCACAAGGATTTCCCGGTGAAGGTGGCGAAAGAGATTGCGAACCTCACCAAGCATCCGTTCATCACCGCGCCCAACAAGTTCGAGGCGCTGGCGGCGCACGACGCCATCGTCGAAGCCAGCGGCGTGATGAAAACCATCGCCTGCTCGCTCATGAAAATCGGTAACGATATTCGTTTACTGGGATCGGGACCGCGTTGCGGCATCGGCGAACTCGCCCTGCCCGCCAACGAGCCCGGCAGTTCCATCATGCCCGGCAAGGTCAACCCGACGCAATCCGAAGCGCTCACCATGGTGGCGGCGCAGGTGATCGGCAACGACACCGCCATCAACGTCGGCGGCTGTTCCGGCCACTTCGAGCTCAACGTGTTCAAACCGGTGATGATCTACAATTTATTGCAGAGCATCCGCCTCCTCAGCGACGCCTGCCGCTCGTTCAACGAACACTGCGCCGTCGGCATCGAACCGAATAAAGACAATATCGAAAACTACCTGAACAACTCACTGATGCTGGTCACCGCGCTCAACCCGCACATCGGCTACGACAACGCGGCGAAAGTGGCGAAGAAAGCGTTCGAGGAAAACAGCACACTCAAACAGGCCGCCGTGGCCCTGGGACTCCTCACCGCCGAAGAATTCGACCAGAAAGTCCAACCGAAGAATATGATAGGTCCGGCCTAGGGCCGAGCTAATTTCGCCGGGGCGTTGCGGGCAAATGGACCGTTGTTTTCGCCATTCTAGGTTGTAAAGTTGCCAGCGGAGGCACTCCGCCCGGAGCAGGGAACAAGGAGAAAGGGTTTTATCCCCCCTTCTCCGAAGGGGGCTAGGGGGCTTCTTCCTCT
>JAOUPX010000073.1 GCA_029879645.1 Nitrospinota bacterium | reverse complement strand
CGCGACCTGGATTGCCATGTCCCTGCCCGCTTACCTTTTGATGGTCTATCAGGTAAACAGCTTGAACAAACGTGATCTTGAGGAAGAAGACCGTATCCGTACGGAAAAGAAGAAAAACAGGAAAAGCGGCGGGCCACCCATGAAGTCCACTGGAGGATTTTAAGATTTCCTAACATGGGAAGTTTTAATTTAATGATATAATGCCGGCCAACACGAAGAACCACATACTTTCAATATCCCGCAATCCAGGCCCCATCGTCTAGCGGTTAGGACGCCGCCCTCTCACGGCGGAAACAGGGGTTCGATTCCCCTTGGGGCTACTCCCACATCATCCAACAAAATCCAAAGAAGTCCATAAGCCCTTTAAATTAGGGCTTTTTTATTGCCTTGAGGTCCAACGAGGGGTATTATGGTTTCGTGAAATCCAGCAATTTTGGGGGGTATCTTTCAGGGTCCCCCAGAAATCTTGAAAGCGATACCCCCAAAATGCCGTTAACCGTTAAAATCATTCAAGAAGCCAAGCCTGGTATTAATCCCCAAGGTAATCTGACAAATAAACCTTACAAGTTAGGGGATTCCGGGGGCCTTTTTTTACTGGTTACCCCAGCGGGTGGGAAGTGGTGGCGATTCAAGTATCGTTACGGAGGAAAGGAGAAACAGATTTCTCTCGGTACTTATCCTCTGGTGTCTTTGAATAAAGCCAGGATCCAACGCGATGCCTTCCGTGCACTTTTGGCAAACGGTCTCGATCCAAGCGATCATCGCAAAAAGGAAAATATGGCAAAAGTCGCACAGGAAGCCCGTCGAGTAGCGGCAACCCGCTTCACTCTTGAACCTGATGGAGGCCTGTCCATTCGGCTCGGTAATCGCCGTATTGCTTTAACCCCTGTCGAAACCATGGAATTGCAGTCGTTCCTTCAAGCCAACCCTCCGGAAAATTTAATGGAGTCGCTATGCCCCTGACCAATACAGCCATCCGAAATGTGAAACCCGAATCTAAGCCCCGGAAGTTGTTCGATGAGCGCGGACTATTCCTACTGGTGAATCCCAACGGCGGAAAGCTATGGCGCTTCAAATATCGATTTAACGGCAAGGAAAAACAGATTTCTTTAGGAATCTATCCTGATATTAGCCTGAAGGATGCGAGGGAACGCCGGGATGAGGCCAGAAAACTGGTGGCGAAGGATATTGATCCCAGCGAACACCGGAAGGCTCAAAAGGGGGCCAATAGCGGAGAAAACAGCTTTGAGGCCGTAGCGCGGGAATGGTTTGCCAAAAACACTCCCAATTGGACGACCGATCACGCAGCCCGAATTAGGCGCCGTCTGGAAAATGACCTTTTTCCTTGGATCGGAGGAAAACCTATTGGAGGCATAACGGTTCCTGAGTTGCTTGCCGTGATTCGCCGGATCGAAAATCGTGGGGCTTTGGAAACCGCCCACCGGGCTTTGGGAAACTGCAGTCAAGTCTTTCGCTATGCAGTAGCTACCGGACGCGCGGAACGAGACCCCACCGGGGACCTTCGGGGTGCCTTGCCTCCGTCAAGAGGGCAGCATTTCGCCGCAGTAACAGAACCCAAGCAAGTGGCCGAACTATTGATGGTGATGGATGGCTATGAAGGCTCCTTTATTGTCCGTTGCGCCCTGCAATTGGCTCCTCTAGTCTTCGTTCGGCCGGGGGAATTGCGTAAAGCTGAATGGAAGGATATTGATTTTGAGGCCGCGGAATGGCGTTTTATAGTGACTAAAACCGATACCCAGCACATTGTGCCGCTTTCCCGGCAGGCGGTGGAAATTCTGGAAGAATTAAAGCCGTTAACTGGATATGGACGGTATGTATTTCCGGGAGCGAGGAGCAAAGACAGGCCCATGAGCGATAACGCCATTCTGGCCGCCATGCGACGCATGGGCATCGGCAAGGAAGAAATGAGCGGTCATGGATTTCGCGCCATGGCCCGCACCATTCTGGATGAAGTTCTGGGCTTCCGGCCTGATTATATCGAACACCAACTGGCCCACGCGGTACGCGATCCCAACGGCCGCGCCTACAACCGCACCGCCCACCTCCCCGAACGCCGCAAGATGATGCAAGACTGGGCTGATTATCTGGACAAACTTAAGGCCAGCGCGGAAATCATACCTCTTCGCCAACGGGCATGATTAGATATATTCACCCAAAATAAAAACTTTTTAGTTTTTATTCTTCTTCCGGAACAACTACCCATATACGCTTTAAAGGTAGCTCAGCTTGAATTTCTTCCGGCATTTTATCGAAATTAAATAATAGGGTGGACATCAGTTTTTTGTCGTCCCACAGGCGGACTTTGAAAAATAATTCCTTATTGCTTCCGAGGGCCGTTTTATTAAATCCATCCCAGGACACAAACAATCCTTGATCGGCCCCCATCCGGCTCATCACCCCTTCAAGCTCCCTTACTGCAGCATCATTCTGAGTACCACCCGATTTGACTTGAACACAAATACGAGGTGGTTCAAATCCCATTGGACCATATCCCGCAAGAAGGTCCACACCTCCATCCGGGCCTTCCGGAGCCCGCCAGGTTTGATAACCCTGGACATGCAAGATAGCCTCGACCAGCCGGGTCAAGTTGTGCCCCTTGAATTTCGATTGAATTATATTCCGGATTTGGTCGAATGCCTGCTCCTCCAAATCCACTAAAATGGGCCCCTCAGATCCATCTTCTGGTTCAGGGGAAACCTTTCTCCCTGCTTTAAGGTTTGGGTCCGGCTTACCCGCCAGCATCACCTTGATCCTCGCTTCGGCGTCATTCCTTTGAATTTGGCAGACGGTCATAAACGCTCCCATGGAATATAATAAGTCCTGGCCGAAATCACTGCGGGGGATATCATCCCGTATCCAATCGACTGACCGCGCATGCCGCCCGTCCCGGAATTCGTAATCCCCAGTCACTTTCCCCAAGGCCACTGCCGACCTAGTTTTTAAAGGGAGGACGGCAATATCCCCTTTTTGTATACGATTTGTAAATGCCCAGAACTGGGCGGCATGGTTCGTAATGGCATTGGAGGACAAATGAGAAAGGACTTCTTCATGATTGGCCCTCATTTCCTCTTTAGAGGAAATCTTTGAAGCATCCGGAAATTCTCGCCATCCAACGACCGCAACTCCGTTTTGTAAAGCAAAGCTCTCATCTTCTCCACTTTTTCCCGCGCGAATCAACCAGACTGCCATAAACAATCTCCTTTTTTCTCTTCACTTAAATTCCCATAGAAAATAAATCATCGGCAGAAAATTTTGACTGAAATTCAAACTTGGCCATATCAAAGGAATCCCCGTTTATATTTTTGCAGTTCATTTCCATTTGGATCAGGCGAACATCCAGGTTAAAAATGTTATTGAATTCATAAAAACCCACCACCTCCTTTTTCGCGTTAATCAAAAGAAGATGCCAATTGGTTTGCCTGGCCAGGTCTCGCCAAATCAGGAGATGAGTAGGATTCAAGGGGTCAATGCAACATTCCATGGACATAAATGGCTTGGCTGGATTGCTTGGATTGTGAATAAAAAACAATAAATATCCTACGGGCCCATAAGATGTGATTTCTACACCCGATTTCAAGTCTAAGATAAATGGATTGATTTGATTTAATTCGTAGATAAAGGAGGTATTATCGATTAACAAAAGAACAGTTTCTGTTCCAATTTTCGGATCAAGGGCAAAGTTCCAGGGTAAGATTCCTTCAATTTGACTAAATTCCTTCGGAAGCTCTGGAAGAACCAGCTGAACTGGGCCCAGATTCCATTTATTATTAAAATTAATGGTCATGAACGGCCCTGCAAATTGTTCATAAATTAATTAAAAATTAACTGGAAATTATTTCAAAACAGATCAATTTAAGGTCGTCCCTGGATAAAGATGCGCTGCCTGCCATCTCACCAGCAGCAGGCTCCTCAGGGGTCTCTGAAGCCCCAGAAATAGACTTTAAGGAATCTATTAAAATTTGGATTTCATTGTCTTTCTGGAAATCATTATATAAAGTTCTTAATGCCTTAATTTGGACGCTACGCATAGGCCTGCCAAGCCAGCGGATTAAATCCATACACTCAGATCGCTCGATCTCCGGATGGTTAATGAAACTATGCAGAACCGTCGATAGATTCTGCTGGATGGGGTCAACGGTTCTGGGGGCAGCCTCCACGGAAACCTGCCGCTGAAAACCGTCCAGGATTTCTTGGATCACCTTTTCCTGCAAATCAAAAATTCCTTTAAAGATTCCCTGGTCCACCACCCTGGGGGTGTCCTTTTCACAAGCGATATGGCTTGAAATCACAAATCGATTATCAATAACCCTATTCACCGATAAATCGTAAAACTTCCAAAAGTGATATTTTTCCTTTTCCTGGGTGACCCCCTGAAAATAAAAGAAAACTCCCCGTACCCCGGAGCGGATTAAACCGGAGTGTATTCCATCGGGCAATTCATCCAGCATTTCCTTGCCACCGGAATCCAATAGACCTTGCAATTGCTGCTTTAAGAACTCACTGCTGGCCAGCTCTGTGAACTGCTCCTCTTCCTCAATCACCGTGCCATCTTCTTCCTGAATTCGCCGAAGGGTATTAAAATTCCGAGGATTTACAACTTCCCCCAATACACTGGCATCTAGAAAACCAGTCTGGTCGATTGTAGATATTTTGTCCGATAGACTTTCCACCAGCCTCAAAAGCCTATTCAAGCCTTCTTCCGGGAAAAAGTTATAGATCCATAAAGTTTCGAACTCTGACCCCAACCGGTCTATCCGGCCCGCTCTCTGCACCATACGGGTCGGATTCCAATGCAGGTCATAATTGATAAGATGCCCGCAATCCTGGAGATTCTGGCCTTCGGACAAAACATCGGAAGAAATCAAAATGTCAATTTCATTCTCTCCGCCAACAAGGTCCTCCCTCCCGCTGGCCTTGGGAGAGAATAGCTCCACCAGTTTTCTTTTTTCCCTGGGGCCCTCGCCACTATCCATTCTCCGGATATGGATTCCCCCTAACTCTTCACAGAATTTAACGGCCTCTGGAGTTTTCGAATCCCCCAGATTCTTGAACAGATACCGAACCGTATCCTTGTAATAGCTGAATATCAGAATCTTTTTGCCCTTCAATTCTCCCGACAGCAACTCCTTTAACCGTTCCAGCTTCCTGTCCTTGTCCGGGGTGACACCTTTAATCCGTTCCCAGATGCTTCTTAAAATCTCCACATCATGTTGCAGATCACCATGGAGCCGACGTAAATCATAAAGAGACCGATCCACCGTTTCCATTCCCTCCAGGAAGCTCCTGGCCTCTTCATTGGCATCCAGCTCATCCGCCAGGGAGCGGGGGACCGCATCGTCCTCTTCCTCTTCCCTCTCCAGATACCTTAACGCTTTGTGAAATTCTTTACTGCTCAGCAACTTTTCATCCAAGACATAATCCTCAAACGTCTGAATAAAGGCCATTGCACGCTTCACACTGATCCGGAAAGCTTCGATACTGGATTCAAACCGTTTCAGATACCGGCTTTTGAAAATTCCCACCAACGCCTGCTCCCGACCCAGTTCCAGATCGTCCCGCTCGATCCCTTCCTTTTTATAACTTTCCAGGTTGTATGGGGCTAACCTCAACCCTTCGATGCCGGATACAATGTCTTCATATAATCCTTCATAGGTTGATTCCAGGTCATACTGGGCGGTTCTGAGCCGACGCTGTGGAAAATGAATTTTCTTGCCCTGAATCGTGGCTTCGGGGTAAGCCGTCCGAATGAAAGGCCGGGTACGGCGGATCACCACCTCTTCCAGTAAATTAAACAAACCCACCAGGCCATTCCCCTCTCGTGCCTCCCGGCGTACACGGCGGAAATACCGTTGCAGGTCCCCGATACCACAAGGAGCGAAATAAGCCTGATCGCCCCCCGTGATCAGGTTCAATTGATGGTATAGATCAAACAAGTCGTTATTGATAGGAGTAGCCGTCAGGAGAATGATTTTTTTGCGTGCTCCGTCCCGGCCGCGGCCCCCATTCCCCTCCAGAATCCATTCCAGGTTTTCGTAGCGCTTCGATGCCTTATTCCGGAAATTATGGGATTCATCGATCAACACCACATCGACATCATGATAGGGTTCCGATTCAAATTCATCTCTACCCAGCATTTCCTGGGAGACGATTTCCCCGGCTATGGTGGCATCGTTCAATTCCCGCTCCCACATATCTTTCAGGACAGCGGGGCAGACGATCAAGGCCTTCTGGCGTAAATGGTAGGCGAAATCCTCCAGCAGTTTTTTCCCGATCCAGGTTTTTCCCAGGCCTACCGAGTCGGCAATCATTACCCCGTCGTAACGGCCCAGGATGTTCCGGGCCTTCTTGACCGCGTCTTCCTGGAATTCCGCCAGTTCCACCGCCGAGCGGGTACCCGCCGGTTCTTCTGCCGTATCCAAGTCATCCTTGAAATATTCATACAGGACTTTCATATAAATCTGGTAGGGGGTGTATTCGGTCCGGCCGAATTTGGAATCGTCCAATAACTGGATCAGCCGATCTTTATATTCCACCGCTTCGTCCCACTGGGTCTGATACCATTGCTCCAGATCAATAATGGCCCGGGCACCTACCTCGCTTTTGATCAACTGGCGATTGATGGATTTGATGGGACTGGGCTTCTGGTCAGACAACCAGGAGACCGCCTGCTGGGCATGAGGGTCGTCCGCTTCCGCCGGGTCCAGGAGCACCTTGTGGACCAGGTTGAGCTCCCGGTTCGAAGTCAGGCCGGGAGTGGTAAAATTGGAAGATCCGACAATGGCGAAGATGGGCCGGAAACGGTCGAACAGCATCTGCTGGCCGGGCCGGTCGGAATAAAACAACCAGCACTTGGCATGGAGGAATCCCTTGTCGTACAGTCGGACGGAAACCTTGCCTTGTTGCAGGTAGGCAATCAGGTCTTCCACCAGCCTCAGGGTGGCTTCGTCAAAAGGGAGAATTTCCAGATCCTTGCGGATCAGGCCTTTGACGGCCTCCGGCCCAGGCTTTAGGCCGATCTGCTCGCCCGTGGCAGGCTCCGCCCCCAGCAAAAGACGAAAGGACCCTAAACCTTCAAGGCCATTCTGAATTAACTGAAATCCCCCAACCGTGAAGTATGCCGTCGCCACATCCAGAGACCGCCCTTGAGTTTGCGCCAATAACGTATTTAAAACATCTCGCAATACGCTCTTCTGGTTGTCTATGACATAGGGGATTTTCATTAAAACTGATCAAATTTATTGATTAAATTGATTTCAGAACCAGCTAATCCATAAAGTTCGCAAACTAAATTATTTATTTCCATTTCTATTCTTGTTGCTTCCATTTCAATATTATTTAATTCGGAGGCGCTAATTTCAGTAAAATTATTTTTCTTGATCTCCAAAAGCGCCAAAACCATATTTATTAGCTCTGGTTGATTTGGGTTTGCCAAAGGGCTTTTTCTTAAATAAATTGGTTTAATCTCGTAATCAAAATACCTAGTAGAAAACAACCAATTAAATAGGGAGGAATTAATTATTCCCAAGAGACCTAAAAGACTATTGTCGTCTTTTGAAATAATATTGGATAAGCGATTTAGATTGTATGTTCCGGAATCATCATATGTAGCTATAACCCTTCTCTTCAAAGACAAATTTCTTGTCCTAACAACAAGTAATTTTTCTGAACTTAAAAGATCCTCAGGAGGCAATGTCCTCCCTAATTTTCCTCTTCCGCGAACATATTCCCTGTCATACAAAATCCAATCCTCCGATTTTACTGAGCCATATCTAGATATACCTTTTCCTGTTACCATTGGATGATAACGATCATCAATTTGGCTGTCGGAAACTAATTCGTTTTTTATATAGCCTGTGTTTATCCCTACTCCAAGATCATAAAATTCTTCTAAGCAAGGAAAATTTAAAAATAATCTTTTTTGAATTTCAGCATCTTCATCTGTTAATTTATAGTCAAAAATTTGATTCTCGTTGTTTCGAAATCTATCCTGAGTTATTTGATAGGAAGGGCACAACAAAAGGTTCTCGATAAATTCAGGCACTATAATTTGAGTTTTATGGTTTAGATTAAGGTTTTCCTTTTTGCAAATTATTATCGTTGTGTCTACAGTGGCCTCTTCAAATACCTTCGGTCCTAAGGGAACCAATATATCTAGCGACAATTCAGATAACAGCAAATACCTTAATTTTTTGAAACTTGGCTGAACAAAAAAGGTAGAAGAAACAATCAGGCCAAAAATTCCTTTGTGATTTATAAGCCTGGAGCATAATTCTAAAACAAATTTATATGTTTCATAATTTCCTTCACAACAAGAAAAATTAATTTCATAAAATACTCGGTTGCTCTCATCTGTTGATTTTCTATAAGAATAAGGCGGGTTGCCCACTATTGAATCAAACCCACCATTCTCCAACCTTTCAATAGCCTGGGTGGTGCCAGGCTTTGGACCGTAAAACACCTCTGGAAATTCCAGCTCCCAGTGGAAAAAATGATTCTCTTCGGAGTCCGCCAATGCGGATTGAACAATTACCTGGTTATCTTTACTCATCCCCTGGATCGAAAGGTGGCCCTCCAGCCAGGCTTCACAGTCTTGTGACATTAGAAAATTCTTTGCCTTGCTGAACTCTGTTTTAATCTTTCCCTTTCCACTTTTAACTGGCGGATTAGAAAACCACTGGCTGGTATATACATCCAGAATCCGCTTGAAGGGTAAAAGCTTATCCCAGGCTTCTTTATATTCTTTTTTGGATTCCTGAACCTGGGCGCTGGTTACATCCGACAATTCGCCGACATGGCGCATCAATTGCGTAGCCAGCATAAGTCCTTTAAAATGATTTCCTCCAAAAAGAAGAGTCTGGCCTTTTTCAATCGCTTGCTGGGCTTCCTCTACTTTTGAGCCTATCAGGGAGTTTCCGCATTTCATATGGTGGTCCAGGAAGGACAAAGGGGCCCCCAGGGTGAAACAATTGAGCCACAGGGAAACCTTGGCCAGCTCCACCGCCATGGGGTTGAGGTCCACTCCGTAAATACAACGTTTGAGGACATGGCGTTTGAGCAGGTTGATATCCGTCAACCGGGCCGGATCAATGGAAACCCCCTGCTTGTCCATTTCTTCCAGGATGGTCCGGCGGGTTTCTTCCAGATACCGGGTCACCGGGTTCCAGGGAAAGGCATTGAGGAAATGAATCGCCTTGTCCGTAATAAAGTCCACCGCTTCCACAAGAAAATGCCCGGAGCCCATGGCCGGGTCCAGCACCTTGACGTTGAACAACTCGTCCACCACATGGCGGTAGGTGTGGGCGACTTTTTCCGGATCGTCCCCTTTCATTTTTTCCTTTTTAAACGCTGCCTCCCGTTTTTGGGCTTCCCGATAGGCCTGCTGGGCCTCCCGCAGTTTGGGCCGCATGGTCTGCTCAAATTTCTCTGCCAGCACCGGCCCCACGGCATTTTCCACAATGTATTTGACGATATGGTCCGGGGTGTAATAAGAACCGGTGGCCTTACGCTCGTGCTTGTCATTTTCCAGATACACCGCGCCTTTGGGATAAACCTTATCCACGGCATTACGGCCACGTCCGATGGTTACGATTTTAAGGTCGTCATCTTTTGCAGTTTTATAAGGCACAATCTCTTCGGTTTTTTTGCCTTTGACCACCGCCATTTTTTCCGGGGCCACCTGGACCTTGAACTCCAGCAGGCCTTCGTAAATGGAACCCAGTTGGCGGACTCCCAAGGATTTAAAGTCTATGGATACCAGTGCCTCAGTTTTGGGATCGATATCCCGGGTAAGAAGATTGAGCGCCAGGGCCAGGTACTGGTCCGGCACCTGATGGGTATTCAGAAACCGGGTATTGTGGGCTTCCGCGCTCTGGTCCTCCGGATGCACCGTATTGAGGAACAGGCCTCCGTTATAGACGGGGACATTAAGGTCCGGATTCCCGGCATCGACCACCGCGAACAAACGGGTCAGGCGCTCCTGGAGTGAATACTCATTTTTGGAATAAGCTTTCTTCAGGTTTTTCGGGGCTTCTTCTTCCAAATTTCCGGCGGCTTCGGCGATTTCGGTTTTAATCCGGGTAAGGCTGGCCTCAAAATATCCCCGCATTTCTTTTACTGGGAGCAGGTCCCGCGCCTCGGCATACAACAGGAACAACAGGCGGTACAGGAAAGTGAGGGTTCCCTGAAAGACCTGGTCCAGCCGTTCGGGGGAGAATTCCACATCTTTTCCTTCCTTTTCCCGGATATGGACGATAAACCCTTCCGCCAAATGAGGGAAGATTTGCTCAAACACCTGCTCTTTTAGCCGTTCGCCGAGTTCCTTGGCATATTGCTCGCTTTCTGTCAGGAGCCGGTCCAGAAAGCAGGCGGTCTCAGATCCTTCCTCTGTATCAGGCGGAGTGGCCTGGAAAGCCTGGTGGCGGAAAAACAACCAGAAGTATTTGAAGAAATCCGCGTAGGCATCGGTCTGCCCGCTGTGGACCAGAACTTCTTCCAAATCGATTTCGTAATAATTGGAAGCTTTGGAATGGGTTTTGGCGGTATACAGCCGCCAGACCTTGCCATTGGTGACGATCGCCCAGGGGGCTTCTCCACTTTCCAGGAGACTGACGACTAGGCGACTGGGGTCTTCGTTGGGGCTTTCGGAGTCCTTGGGATCTTTGCCGTCCAGGTGACGCCCCCAGGGATAGGCCAGGCAGAAAGCCAGGGTTTCTTTACCAGAAGGCGCTTGAAGATAGTAATCCGGTTCGGGGTCTTCGCTCCCCGCTTTTTTCCCTACTTTCCAATCGAATCCCAGAACCTTGAAAACGGGTTCAAGTATTTCTTCCCTTAAAATCTGTTCCTTTTGACCCCGCAATTGCTGGATCTTCGGTAAAAGCAGTCGATTCAGCTCCTGGAATGCGGGCTTGGGGTCTACCTTCCATTCCTCATATTCTTCGGGGAGCCTATTTTTCAGATAGTAATCGGAAAACAGAGCCTTATTATTGAAAAACTCCTCCGACCAGTCGGCAATGGTATAGGCATTTTTGATTTTATCGTATTGTGCGAGCGCATCGCTTTCCGTGTAGGTGAACCGCCTGAGGACCCGGAGAGCGATACGAAACTCATCCGAAGAACCGTGCTTGCGGTCAATAGTCAGAGGGCGGGGGCGAATACCCACCTGCTTTATTCCAATGGATTTTTTGGCTGATTGCTCAGGGAGGATTCGTTCCAGCAGGACAAAATCGATGCGCTCGTAATCGCTGGTCAGAACAAAAAGAAAATAAGGCACCTTGTTCTTGAAGTAATTGACCAGGGCTCGAATATGGGAAATGGTGACGCTCTTCACCTCGAAGAGATACACCTGGAGAAAATTCTCTTGGTCGGCGATCAATTCAATCCGCTTTATGGCTTTTAGGACGGTATCGGAGGTGATACCCAGGTTCCCGGGAGTCTGAGGGGTTCGGGCATTGGTGTTGTAGCCTAGCTTGGAGAAAAAGGCGGCGACGGCATCCGCGTTGGATAATCCCTGAATATCTTTTTTATTCAGGTTGATATCAAGGTTCATAGACGTTGGATTCCTATTTTCCATATCTCCCGAAGGCCTCCGATCCATAACTTTCTAATACCCAGCTTAAGTAGGGGATTAAACACTATGGGGGACTGGGGTGTCAATTGATAGATTCGGAAAGCTGAAGAGATACCGACAACTATTTGTTTTTATGGGATTTTATCTTGTAATGATGCTCTTGCTTCCTGGCCGGATTGGGGGTTGTACCATTTGCCCGTTTGGAAGTAAACTGAGCCAAAATATCGGTTAAAAGAACCCTTGAATAGCTTTAATGGGAATGAAAGCGGATAATTGCAAATAAAAAGACCTATTTATTATAAGGCGAGGCAAACAGCATGCTCAGCACGAGTGAAATGCAAAAAATTGAGGGGTTTGCAGGTCGGGAATCCCTGCCGGTAGGTGTCCTGGTCGAATTGTTTTTTGAAGGTACTGCTGATTCTTTACGAGAACAAGCCAGGGCATATTGCCTCTATCCGGACTATGACCAAAAAGGAGCGGGGAAATTAATTCAAGAATTTGAAAAATTCTCCGCGTGGGCGATTGCCCGGGTTCATCCCCATCCGGGACCTCGCGCCTCCCTTTCAGATATTGTGAAGACTCCAATCAGTTCCCAAGAGGTTTACTCATGGTTGTGCAAGAACCCATCCAGCTTATCCTTGCGCCCGCAGGCAAAAGAATTTTTCAAGGCCCTTAAGAAAATTCAGGTTCAACAAAATCAATCTCAAGCAGCCACTCAATCCCCCGCTAAGCTAAATAAACCTCCCTCTGTCCGACGGGAAGGGAAAAAACAGAAAACCCAGAAGAAATATGAAACTTGGGGGAAAGCTTGTCGGAAATTAAAACGGGAAAACCCGGATAAATCCTATAAGTGGTGCGCCATCCAGATTTCCCGGATGCCTATTGGTAAGGGTTATGACCCAGAAACAATCAGAAGATACATGAAAAAATGAAAAAAGTTGGGCGCATAGCTTAGTCCCAATTGCCCCCCAAAATACCTCTTTAAATCTAATAAGTTACACCGCACCCTACACCATACCACCTCCCTATCTCAGCCCAACATAAAGCATAACTCCTTTGTTTAATTGCATTTCTCACAACGCTGGGCGCATTTCCAGGCCCTTTCATCGCCCAAATCGCCCAGCTATCGTGTGTCCAGTTAAGTTTAACAACACTGTATGGAGACTAACTGATGACACACAGAATTTTGAGACTGCCTGAAGTCATGGCCCGCACCGGGCTTTCCCGCAGCACCATTTACCTTCACATCTCGCAGGACAATTTTCCCAAACCCGTCAACCTGGGGGCGCGTGCCGTTGGATGGATTGAAGCCGAGATCAACGATTGGTTGGACCGGAAAATCGAAGCCAGCAGAAAGGCAACGCTTGGAGCTGGAGGGCAAGGACAATGAACAAGCCTTCTTCCAACAACAAATATTTCCATCCAACAATTTCCTGGATAAAGACCTGGATTGTCACCCTGGCCGTATGGGGATGGTTGCCCTTTAAATTAGCTGAGTGGATCAAGCGTCGGGGGGGACGTCATGAGGATTGAAGCACAGTCAAAATCTTATTTCCCCTTCCATTTTCTGGGCTGAGCTATGGGGAAACGCTATCCGAACCCCAGGAAGGTCAAGATCCATCGGAATTACACGGTGGAAGAAGCGGCCGAACTGCTTGGGGCTCATAAAAACACCGTGCGGCAATGGATCAAGAGAGGGCTCCCTGTCATTGATGACCGGCGACCGATGTTGATCTTGGGGTCAGACCTGGCGGACTTTCTACAATCCCTGCGTACCAAAAACAAGAAAAGTTGCAAGCCGGGGGAAATGTATTGCCTGCGATGCCGGATTCCGAAGTCTCCGGCATTTAATGAAGCTGAGTATCGCCCCAAAACCGAATCGCTGGGCAATCTATTCGGACTTTGCCCGGACTGTGGCGCTGGCATGTATCGGAGCATAAATCCAACCAAACTGGAGCGGATTCGAGGCAAGTTGGAGATCACTTTTCCGGAAGGGGTTCGACGCATAGTTGATTGTAAACATCCCCCCGTAAACAGTGACTTCAGACAGGGAACTTAAGACTATGAAAAAACACAATGCCAATAATGAGCGGATCAAACGAGAATATCTTACCTTCCTGAAGGAAGCAAAGCGCCATAGTGAGACAACGGTGGACGCCACGGCGGCCGCGATTCACCGGTTTGAGGAATACACGAAATATAAGGATTTCAAAAAATTCCATGTCCAGCAGGCGATTGGGTTCAAAAAGCACCTGGCGGAAAAGAAAAACCAGAAAACCGGGCAGAAGCTCAGCAAATCCACCCTGCATTCCACCCTGGGATATCTTAAAAACTTCTTCCTCTGGCTGGCAGGCCGACAAGGCTATAAATCCCGAATCCAGTACTCCGACGCGGATTATTTCAATATCTCGGACAAGGATATGCGGGTGGCCACGGCCCGGAGGGAGCAAAAAGCTCCAACACTGGAGCAAATCAAGCACGTTCTCTCTCAGATGCCGGAAAATACGGAAATCGAGCGGCGGAACCGGGCTTTGGTCGCCTTTACCCTACTTACCGGAGCCCGGGACAGCGCCATTGCCTCGATGAAGCTCAAGCATGTGGATCTGGCGGCGGGAGCCGTTCATCAGGATGCCCGTGAGGTAAATACGAAATTCAGCAAAACCTTTACCACCTATTTCTTCCCTGTGTGGGATGAAATCCAGGAAATGGTCTCTGATTGGGTAAACTTCCTGAGAGAGGAGAAACTTTGGGGCAATGACGATCCTCTATTTCCAGCCACCCGCATTGAGCAAAACGCTAAATTGCAATTCCAGGCGGCCGGGCTGGATCGGAAACACTGGAGCAGCGCAGCAACCATCCGGAAAATCTTTCGAGAGGCTTTTGAGAGCGCTGGCCTGCCTTATTTCAACCCGCACAGCTTCAGGAATACGCTTGTGGGGCTTGGCGAAACCGTTTGCCAGACGCCGGAGCAGTTCAAAGCCTGGAGCCAGAACCTTGGTCATGAAAAGGTCCTGACCACCTTCACCAGCTATGGCGAGGTGGGAACGCGACGCCAGGCGGAGATCATCAAAAGTCTAAATTCCATAAAATCCTCTATTCCTGCAGATGTGACCCTGCTAGCCAAAGCTTTGGCTCATGAAATGCGTCAGCCCAATTAATAAAACTGGGGCAACTTTGGGGGCACAGGAACAAGCAAGTATTATGAAGTGCATTTAAATCCAACAGGATGTAAGAGCTATTCGGTTGGTCGGCCCTCAACGGTATCTGGCCGCGTAGATCAGTGGTCAGCATTGATAAAGCGAACGGAGGCAACTTTTGGGGTACCACAGGAAATTGTAATCCTTATGAATAAAGGGCTACACCGGCAATTCGATTACCTACCCGCCCACTAATTTCTCATCATGGAAAATCCAACTGGAACCCACACCCGGCTATTCCCCGGATTTTTGGTTTGCGAGCCTCCTTTGAGGGGAAGGCAGGAAAGAGAGTTTCGCGAAAACGGGCTATCGACTCCTATTGGCCCACGGTGACCAAATTCAGATGCACATAAATTTTCCGGATGATCGAATCTTTACTTTGATATTGCGAATTTACAAATTCGTGTTTGACAGAGTTCAACAAAATCCTGTAATTGGTTACCGAAGTTAAAAAATGCGTAAACCGAACTGGATTGGATTGTCACATTTCTCTGAGGAGAGGGGGGGATTTGTGAAAGCATGACCGATCCGTGTCCCCCCTCGAGGTTTATTCCGTTTTTCAGGTACTCCAAAACAGAGGGAAGGGATCCATGGATCGAATCGGCAAGTTCCTGTTACCAATATTCCACTCCTGCCTGATACTCTTGGGCCTCACCCTGCTGGTACCCGCCTGGTCCCAGGCCGCAGTCACCCCGGTCACCGGCACCATCGCCAGCGGTTTCACCTTCCAGGAAGGCGAAACCTATCTGGTCTCGGGTACGGTGACAATGACCGGCGCTACCACGTTCGAAGGCGGCGCGGTGATCAAGTTTGACGCCACCGGATCGCTGAACGTCTCCACTCCGATATTCAGCACTACGGCGTCCAACCGGGCGGTATTCACCTCCAAACATGATAACAGCGTCGGTGAAACGGTGGCCGGAAGTACCGGCAGTCCGTCGAGTTATCCGAATGCGCTGACGGTGGCGAACGGAACCGTGCGCTTTATCGAGGTCCGCTACGCGGCGAACGCGATTCTGTTTTCGGGCAATGGGACGTTATCGGTGAAGGACAGCGAGTTTCTGGCAACCGGTACGCCGGTGAACGCTTCTTCCAGTTCCGGTCCGGCAACGGTGAATCTTGTCAATCTGCTGATCGTGCAGGGAACGAACGGTCCGGTGCTGGCGGACAACGGCACGAATGCCCTGACGGTTAATGCCAATAATCTCACGCTGGCGCACCTTTCGGGAGTCGGTTTCAACAATACGATGACGGCGGCGGGCTCGGCGCTTAATGTCGCGGATTCTTTGTTCGTCGATGTACAGGGGGCATCGGTGTTTGCGGGCACCGCCCCGGCGACGGAAAACTATAACGCGTTTTACCAGACGCCGGATAACGGCACGGGCGCGAACAATGTCGCGCTGGCTTCCGATCCGCTGCTGACCGACTGGTATCTCGATCAGACCTCGGCCGCGATCAATGCCGGGAGCCAACTCCCCTCGGCGGCGGGCCTGTATCACTACAGCACGGATGCCAACGGCGCGATCGAAGCCAACTCGCAGGTCGATATCGGTTATCACGCCCCGCCGGACATCAACACCTTCGCCATCGTGGCGACGAACAGCGTGTTCCTGGACGCCACCACGGTTCTGCATTCGGGGAACGTGGCGGTCAATGATATCGGCCCGGGACCGTACCTGAAACCGGAAGCCAGCCTGTACATCTCCAAAGAAATCACCACGCCTGCAGGAGTGCGGCTGATGGGCGACAGCGTAAGAGTCAACAGCGCGGCGGTGGTGGCGAGCGACGTGCATTACAACTCGCTGAACCTGATCGGGACGATCAACGGTCAACAAGTGACGCCGCTCAGCCATCCGGTGTTCGACGCCCTGCCGCTGTTCCGTTCGGCGCAGTTGGGCGCGGCTCCGGCGGACGTCATAGTCGGTGCGGCTCAGCAGGTCACGTTACCGCCGGGCGAGTATAACAACATCACGGTGGGCAAGGCGGGATCGATCGTCTTCTCCGGCGGGACGTATCACATCGGCAGCCTGT